>JBMOEQ010000266.1:0-4485 GCA_049314655.1 Ferruginibacter sp.
AACACAAATATATAAGTAATTGTACGTAGGGGGAAAAAAATTAGTTGGTTGATAATGAATGAAATTTGAGCTGCTTTTTTTGTATTGTCGGTTGCGCCAATCTAAACGCGTTGAGGTTGTAAACTCTTTTCAGTGGGGAGAATAAATTCCCTAGCTAATGGTTTTACAAAAGCTTTGTTTTTATGAAAACTAAAAAAATAATTCGTTGATTTTCAATGCTAAAATTTGAGGCTAGTTAGAATTTACAATTACTTAAAATATCCTCGAAAATATATCAGCAACTTTATAGCAAAGTTGATCCTCGTTTTTATTTCAAGAAATTACAAATAGTGTAAAAAGTATAAAAAGTATAGTTCATATTAATGATTGTGATATTGTATTGCTAGATTTAAGACAGTATTTAAAATCACTTGAGTTTATTCTAATTATCATGAAAGTTCTATATAGCATAAAATTTACTAAATTGAAATCAAAATAGAAATCATGTTAAAAAAACTACTGCTGTCTGGTGTTTTTTATTTAATGTTTGTTTCATTGAAGGCACAACAGGGCGTGGCAATTGCTCCTGTAAGTACAATACCAAACCCGGCTGCAATGCTCGATGTAATTAGCACCAATAAAGGGTTATTAATACCCAGGCTAACAACGGCACAACGTACTGCCATTGCTAGTGTTCCCGATGGTTTAATGGTTTACGATAGTACCATTAAAAAGTTTATGTATTTCAATCAAAGTGAAGCAGCATGGAAACTTTTGGGCAGCGATACCTTACAAATGCCTTTTCGTAAAACTTTTTCAATCAACTCCGGAGGAGGTATTGGTTATGAGCCTGGCTCTGCAATATTTAGTATTACCAACAACGGTAGCAGTGCAGCAGCACTTTTCCGACAAAAACAAGCCGTTTCAAACTCAAGGGGCAATGCGTTGTATGCTGAGTATGATGGAAATAATTTTCAATCGGGATATAATTCTGCTTTCGCTGCTTATGGATTAAAAGGTCGTTATACCGTTGGGATTTCTGCGTATTCCGACAGTACGGCTGCTATTGCCACTTATAATCTGTACCGTGGCACAGCTATCATGGCTCAAAATAGTGTGAATTTTGGCGGAGGGCCTTTTGCCGGCATAGCCAGTGGTATTTTTAACAGCAATAAAACATTGGATGGTTTTGCATGCGGAATTTATCAGGATGGAATAGAATCTTCACCCATAATATTTTCTTTTGCCAATGCTGCAATATCTGGATACAGCGAAGCAGGGGCCGGAGGTAAATTTTTTGGTACAGATACCGCTTTGCATGCAATCGGCAACACGTATTTATTTGGCAACCTTAAATTGGTAAATGGCACACAAGGCAATGGGAAAATTTTAAAAAGTGATGCAGGAGGAACCGCAAGTTGGGCAGCCAATATCAAATCTGATATTTTAAACATCTCGGCAGCAGCATTTAGACCTGTATCTGGAAATAATGCACCTGCAGATTATGTATTGGATGCTACTGCATTGACTCCCTATAATGATATTACCATTACTAATACAACAACTGGTAGTCCTTTGGTAGCAACGGTACAACTACCTAACGGAGCCAATATTACGGGGATGAACTTTTATGCTTACGATAATAATTCATCAATTGGATTAAAGGCTGATTTTATTTCAACACCTATTAATGGAACAGGAAATAATATTCTGCTATCTGCAAATTCAGGTGCCGTATTTGCCAGTGGTACATTTTACAGTGGTTTTGCAGGAGTTGGGGCACCCGCAACAATTGATAATAATTTCAACAGTTATCTCATAAAAATATATCCAGTAGATATTGGCGGTAACAATATAAACTGGGGCAGTTTACTTTATATCAAGGGGTTAACGATTACTTATAATTATAAACCGGTTGAATAATTTTAAGTGATTGGGTTGAGTATTTTTTAACTTTAATTGTAAAGCTACTATTTGGCTTCACTTGTTGTTTTATAATTTTAATTCCAAGCAATATCAAAACCGGAAAGTTGTAGCATTGGTTAGATGTAAAATAGGTTGGCTCATCAAATAAAAATGCAAATAGTTAGCAGTCATTCACTCTTTTCCGATGATGGAAAAAATACTGAAGCTAAAGGATTGACAGTCTATTCATTTTAAAAAAAAATTGAACCATTGATTTTCATAACCAATATTTAACGATAATTAGCATTTTATGAGCACATCAATTTATCCTTGCTTATGGTTTGACGGAAATGCAAAAGCCGCCGCAACTTTTTATGCTACTGCTTTTAAAAACTCGGCTATCCTTTCAGAAAATTCCATGGTTGTAAATTTTCAACTGGAAAACCAAACGGTTATGGGGTTAAATGGCGGACCAATGTTTAAAATTAATCCCTCCATATCTTTCATGGTTACCTGCAATACTGCCGAAAGTATTGATGAAATTTGGAATGTGCTTATTACCAACGGCTCGGTTATGATGCCCCTTCAACAATATCCTTGGAGCGAAAAATATGGCTGGCTGGTAGATCAATTTGGTATGACCTGGCAATTGATGTTATATACCCAAGCTCCACGCCCCATTTCAATTATGCCCAGCTTTTTATTTGTGGGCCAACAATATGGAAGAGCCAAAGAAGCCATTGATTGGTATGCATCAATTTTTTCTCCTTCAACCATTACTGAAATGAGTTTTTACGAACCCGGCGAACCACAACCCGCAGGCAAATTAAAATATGCGCAGTTTAGTTTGAAAGATGCCCAATTTTCGGCAATGGACGGATTTGGAAATCACGAATTTAAATTCAATGAAGGCGTTTCTATTTTTGTAAGTTGTAAAAATCAAGAAGAAATTGATACCTATTGGAATGCACTTACCGAAGGTGGCGCCGAAAGTAGATGCGGTTGGCTGGTAGATAAATTTGGAGTGTCGTGGCAAATTGTGCCCGAAAAATTAGGCGAATTATTTGCCGAACCCGAAAAAGCTAAACGTGTAGGCGAAGCATTGATGAAAATGAATAAACTGCACTGGAATACTTTGTTGAATGCCTAAATTGATTTTCGATAGAGTACTTTAAAAGCAAAATGGTTTGCAATTTCTTGAAAGCCTTACAACTTAGTGTTAGAAGGAATATAACACAACTTCTTTTGATGTTCTTTTATATTAATATTTAGCTTTTTTGCTTCGAATTTTAACTTTCGTTTTATTCTAGTATTACTTCTATTGATGCTATCTTATTGAAAAGCTAATTCAAAATAATCGGTTGCATTAAACTGCCCAATTTTAATGACTACTGTGTACTTGCCATTTTTTAGGTTTTCTTTTCCAGTACCACAACCCGGAAATTGTGTTAAGCCCTCCATAGCTTGATTATTATACGCTCCTTTAAAAGTACAAAATGGTAACCCCGCATCGGATGAAAATGTATTGAATTGTATAAAACCGGTTTGCGCATTTGTGGCGATAGAATCTATCAACTTATTATCTATACTGATTTGATGAATAGCTTTGCCAGTTTCATTGATGAAATTTATATAAACAGCATTTACATTTTCTTTTTTACAAGATGTTATTGTAAAAAGAACCAAGGTTAATAGGGATCCGCATATTGTTTTCATAAACTTTTTTTTCTTCAGATGATTCGTATTTTAAAAATGCTGCCTTACGGAGTATTTTTTTTAGCACTTTTATACATCATCAATTATTATTAAATCTTAATCATTTTAATCTACAAATAAACACTAGCGATATTGCTCATTTTGCATGCAGTATGAATGAGAAGCCGCCATTAGTAACCTGTGAAATATACAATTATAAGTGCTCATCTTGTAACATTTCAATACAACATTAGCTTCAACTTTGAGTAGCCATTGGGTATATCAAAATTAATTGAGCATTGGTAATCTAGTACTGTTCAACAACGTTCATTGTATTGTTGCCTAGAGAAATTCATTAAATAAAATATTGAAAAATGGAAATGAAATTATTTAGGCAAATCATTATTGCCGCATTACTATTTATTGCAACATTTTCGGCATCGGCACAAATTTATGTTCAAGTTAGACCCATATTTCCGGTAGTTGTTCGTCCATCACAACCTAGTCCGGTTTATGTTTGGGTTAATGAAGAATGGGTACCTAGCGGTAACGGATACATATACACCGGTGGACATTGGGAAGCTCCTGCCAGAAGAGGCTATTACAGAACTCAGGGCTATTGGATAAAAAATAAGCAAGGACAAAAATGGGTTCCGGGTAAATGGCAAGGAAGAAATAATAGAGGGAAAAATCATAAACACTAAGTATTGGTTCTTATAAATTGGATTGAAAGATCCATTGAAGTTTCGCTGCAAGGCGAAACTTTTTTTTAACTGCACCGTAAAGGATATGGTATTTGTTTTTTAAAAGTATCTTTTACCAAATAGAGTTATGTATTTGAAGGTTGAAACCTGCACTGCGTGAGGGATAGCAGCGGAAAGCCCACAGCCCCGAAGCATTTCGGGG
>JBMOEQ010000267.1:0-4481 GCA_049314655.1 Ferruginibacter sp.
AGGATTTTCTACCGTACTTTTCAGTTCGGGATGGTATTGAACACCTACAAAGAAAGGATGGTTTTTAAGTTCAATGATTTCTACTAAACCTGTACCTGGATTTTTTCCACTTGCCAACATGCCGTTTTTTTCAAATTGCTCGAGATATGTATTATTAAATTCCCAACGATGGCGATGGCGTTCACTGATTTGTTCTTTACCATAGATAGTGGCAGCCAATGATTCGGGTAAAATATCACATGGGTAAGCACCTAAACGCATGGTTCCACCTTTGGCGGTTACATTTTTTTGTTCTTCCATTAAATCTATTACCGGGTTGGTTGTATCCGGATTCATTTCGGTAGAATGCGCATCTGCCAATCCTAATACATTGCGTGCAAATTCTATTGCGGCCATTTGCATACCTAAACAAATTCCGAAGAAAGGCATATTGTTTTCTCGAGCATACTTAACTGCAATGATTTTACCTTCTACCCCTCTAATACCAAATCCGGGTGCAACCAATAACCCATCTAAGCCTGCTAATTTTTCGGTAACATTTTCGGCAGTTATAAATTCACTATGTACATTTTGTATTTGAACTTTACATTCATTCATTGCCCCTGCGTGTACAAAAGATTCTAAGATTGATTTGTAAGCATCTTGAAGTTCAATGTATTTACCAATTAAACCGATAGTAATTTTACTCGATGGGTATTTTAATTTATCTAAAAACGCTTTCCAACGCGTTAATTCGGGTGCCGAATAACCATTGATGCGTAGTTTTTTCAATACAGTAACATCTAACCCTTCTTGCAACATTTTTAAAGGCACTTCATAAATTGAATTGGCATCCATTGCTTCAATAACCGCTTCTGTTTTTACATTACAAAAAAGCGCTATTTTTTTACGTAACTCAAGGTTTAAAGCACGTTCGGTTCTACAAACGATGATATCGGGATGAACACCATTTTCACTCATCAACTTAACACTATGTTGAGTTGGTTTTGTCTTCAGTTCCTTTGCAGCTTTTAAATAAGGAATTAAAGTAAGATGAACCACTAAGCAATCTTCTTCTTCCATTTCCCATTGTAATTGTCGAACGGCTTCCACAAAAGGCAAACTTTCTATATCACCAATGGTGCCCCCTATTTCAGTGATTACAATATCGTATTTACCCGTTTCGCCCAACAACAACATTCTACGTTTTATTTCATCGGTAATATGTGGAATTACTTGCACGGTTTTACCCAAATATGCACCTTCACGCTCTTGATTAATTACAGTTTGATAAATTCTTCCGGTAGTAACGTTATTGGCTTGAGAGGTAGAGATATTTAAAAATCGTTCGTAATGGCCTAAGTCTAAATCTGTTTCAGCTCCATCATCAGTTACATAACATTCTCCATGTTCGTAAGGGTTTAATGTTCCGGGATCTACGTTGATATACGGATCAAATTTTTGGATGGTAACTTTTAGTCCGCGAGACTGAAGTAATTTAGCAAGAGAAGCAGCAATGATACCTTTACCGAGTGAGGAAGTAACACCACCGGTAACAAAAATGTACTTGGCCATTTTATATAATTATAGGTTAATAGTCGTTTTAATTCAGAACAAAACAAGCCCTTTCTTTACATAAGATGAGTAAAAAACATGTTCAAATAACACTCAAAAAACAAGCTCAAAATCTGGAAAAGAAATGTTTTGGTTCAGTAGACCATCAGCAGGAAAAAATCCAAGAGGTCATGCAAAGTTAAAAGAATATTCCGGAGGATAAAATTAAAGCGACAGAATATCGCAAAAACAAAAAAAAAGTTGTTAAAAAAAACAGCCTATTAGGGTAGTTGAATTCAACAAACACTTGATTTCATTGAATTCTATCCCTTATAATAGCACGAATTGAAAATTTCTAAAAAACATGCTGTAAACAATATCCTTATAGTTTTGTTTTACAAAGGCTTAGGTTGTAATTTCACAGCGCTTCTTTAAAAAACCAATTTTATAAATATCAACACATCATGGAAACGATAAAAAGCGAGTTTAAAGCTACATTTGAAGTGGTAGCTGCCGAAATTAAAGAAATGCTTAAAGCCAATGGCAATAAAAAAATTGGTGAAGTAACTTTAAGCCAAGTTTATCAAGGCATGCGAGGCATTACTGGTTTGGTAACAGAAACATCCTTGTTAGATGCACAAGAGGGTATTCGTTTCAGAGGATATACAATTCCGGAATTACAAGTTAAACTTCCAAAAGCAAAAGATGGTTTAGAGCCCCTACCCGAAGGATTATTTCATTTAATGCTTTTGAATGAGTTACCTACAGAAGATCAAGTAAATAGAATAACTTCTGTTTGGCAAAGAAGAAGCCATGTTCCTAACCATGTTTTTGCAACCATTGAAGCTACGCCAATCAGCACGCATCCTATGACTCAATTTGTAATTGCAATTATGGCATTACAAACAGAAAGTAGTTTTTCAAAGAGATATGCAGAAGGCATGAATAAGAAAGATTATTGGGAGGCAACTTTTGATGATGCGATGGATTTAATTGCTCGTTTACCTCGTGTTGCTGCATATATTTATAGAAGAAAATATAAAAATGGAGATCATATTCAACCCAATGGTTTATTAGATTGGGCAGGTAATTTTGCGCATATGATGGGTTATGAAGATGAGGCGTTCAAAGAATTAATGCGTTTATATATGACCATTCATGCCGATCATGAAGGAGGAAACGTTTCGGCGCACACAACTCATTTAGTTGGCTCTGCATTAAGTGATCCTTATTTAGCTTTTGCTGCAGGAATGAACGGACTTGCCGGTCCTCTTCATGGATTAGCCAATCAGGAAGTAATTAAGTGGATATATGAGATGCAAGATAAATTGGGTACCGATTTACCTGCAAAAGAGCAAATTGCACAATATGTTCAAGAAACATTAACTGCCGGAAAAGTTGTTCCCGGTTACGGACATGCAGTTTTAAGAAAAACAGATCCAAGGTATACTGCTCAAATGGAATTTGGTAAAAAGCATATGCCTGAAGATAAGTTGTGCCGTACAGTTTGGAATATATATGATACTGTACCTCCAATTTTAGAATCATTGGGAAAAATTAAAAACCCTTGGCCAAATGTAGATGCACATAGTGGTGCGCTTCTTGTACATTATGGCATGGTGGAATATGAATTTTACACCGTTTTATTTGGTGTTTCAAGAGCTCTAGGTGTTTTGGCCAGTTTGTGTTGGGATAGAGCATTGAACTTCCCACTAGAACGTCCAAAATCAGTTACTACAGAGCTTGTGAAAAAATGGCTCGATGGTAAAGATGAAATATGGGGTGAATAAAAATTCCATAATTATAACATTACCCCGGTTAAATCCGGGGTTTTTTATTATTTTCGGCTCTAAAATTTAAAACCGTGATAAAGTTATTCGTAGTTACTACCCTTTTTTCAGCTTTAAGTCTTAGCTCATTTGCTCAAACCAATAAAACAGCTGCTAAAAAAACATCCCCTTCTAAAACAAATACACATTTAGCAGTATTTAATCAATCAATCAATAGTGGTGATGCTGCAACTGCAATTTCAGCATTAAATTATTATATCGCTGAAACCGGAAACTCAACAGCATATGCCGATACATTAGCAATGCTGTATACCCAACAAGGCGCTTATGCACAATCGTATTATTGGGCACAAAAAAGACTTGAAGTTAATCCGGAAGACGATAATTTATTAGAAATCAAAGGCGTTTCTTTAGATAAATTACAACAACCCAAAGAAGCTATTGAAGTGTTTGAAAAACTTTTCAAGAAAACGAAAAGTCCTTACCACGGTTATAAGTTAATGGAACTTCAGTACAGTATTAAAAGGTTAAGTGAATGTTTGGCAACAGCAGATGCTACAGAAAGATTAACATTTAAGCCCGAATATTTAATGACCTACAACTTTGGACAACAAGTTGGAAGAACATATTTACAAGCCGGCGTATTCAATATTCATGCACTTGCTTTATATGATGTTGATAAGAAAGCTGAAGCTAGAACCTATTTTGAAAAGGCATTAGCATTAGACAGCACTTTTGCATTAGCCAAACAAAATTTAGAAGCAATGAACTCCTTGGCAAATCAAAGACCTACCGGTCAAGTTCAACAACCAATAGCTCCAAATCAAGCAGCTCTACCTGCAAATAAGCAAAACTAAATTTGATTTTGTTGCATACATCAATGACTATATATTTGCACTCCAAAATTGAAGGTTAAATTTCAATTATTGGAATGGGGAATTAGCTCAGTTGGTAGAGCGTCCCGAATGCTTTCGGGAAGGTCATCGATTCGAAGGTAGTTTTTGGTCTTTTAATTTTTGGGGAATTAGCTCAGTTGGTAGAGCGTCCCGAATGCTTTCGGGAAGGTTACCGATTAGAAGGTAGTTTTTGTTCTTATAATTTTTGGGAATTAGCTCAGTTGGTAGAGCGTCCCGAATGCTTTCGGGAAGGTCATCGATT
>JBMOEQ010000268.1:0-4439 GCA_049314655.1 Ferruginibacter sp.
GTTTCCTTGGTGCAGGCTTCCCAAAGTTTGTATCCACCCGAAATATTTTTCACCTTAGTAAATCCATTTTGCATTAAAATACGTTGTGCTAAATAACCTCGTAAACCTATTTGACAATATATATAAATATTTTTCGTAGTAGTTATTTCATGAAGTCTTTCTCTTAATGTATCTACATCAATATTGATGGCACCCGGTATGTGTGCATGCTGATATTCCTTTTCGGTTCGTACATCTATGATCATATCGTCGGTATCATTGAGTTCATTGGTTATTGTCCAAGGTACTACCTGTAATCTTTTTTGAAGGATATTTTCGGCAACAAAACCGGCCATATTCACCGGGTCTTTTGCAGATGAATAAGGAGGTGCATAAGCATGTTCAAATTCGGTAAGTTCTTCAATGGTACCGCCTTTTCTAATTACATAAGACAATAGATCGATGCGTTTATCAACCCCTTCCTTACCAATAATTTGTGCGCCTAATAATTTACCATCTGTTGGTGAAAATACAATTTGAATACTCATTTGTTCCGAATCGGGATAATAGCTTGCATGCGATCCGCTATGTGTAGTTGAAACAAGATGCGGAATTTGTGCAGCAGTTAAATGTTTACTGGCTACACCTGCAACCGCTACCGTTAGGTCAAATACTTTTACTATAGCTGTGTTGATAGAACCATTGTAAGTATGAGAATTGCCAAGTACAATATTGTTAGCACAAATTCTACCTTGTTTATTGGCAGGACCGGCAAGGTAAGTGGGCATTGAGTTTCCGGTGATTGGATTAATAAATTCAATTGCATCACCCACTGCATAAATATGTTCGTTGGAAGTTTGTAAAAATTCGTTTACTACAATACCTCTTGCATTGCCTAATTGTAAACCCGCGGCTGTAGCCAATTTGGTATCGGGTTTTACGCCAATAGATAAAATTACAATGTCGGCTTCAATAGGTTCGCCTTCTTTGAAAAATACGCGTAAGCCTTTTTCGTTTCTTTCAAATCCGGTAACGGCTGTATTGAGTTTTAAATCTATGCCATGCGAACGAATATGTTGTTGAGCAATAGCCGCAATGGGGAAATCTGTAGGTGCTAAAATTTGATTGCCCATTTCAACCACGGTTACTTGCATGCCTAAATGGTGTAAATTTTCGGCCATTTCTAAACCAATAAATCCGGCTCCAATGATTACAGCTTTACCTGCATTGATGGTAGAAACATAGTGCTTAATTCTATCAGTATCGGTAACATTTCTTAATGTAAATATACCTTCGCTGTTGATGCCCTCAAGTGGCGGACGAACAGGCTCGGCACCAGGCGATAAAACCAATTTGTCGTACTGTTCTATGTAACGTTCTCCATTCGTTAAATTTTTTACCTCAATATATTTTTCAGCAGCATTAATAGAAATCACTTCACTTAAAACCCGGGCATCTATATTAAAACGTTGTTTAAAAGAAGCAGCTGTTTGTACAAAGAGTTTATTTCTATCTGTAATTACATCGCCGATATAATAAGGCAAACCACAGTTGGCATAAGAAATATGACTTCCTTTTTCGAACAAGAGGATACTTGCATGTTCATCTAATCTTCTTAATCGTGCTGCAGTACTGGCTCCACCCGCTACGCCTCCTATTATAATGTATTTCATGTTTTTAAATTGATAACACAAAGGAAGGCTAATTCATATAAGGTATTGGTAACTATTGTCACCAATTAAACATGACGAAGAATGGCTTAAATGCTACATATAACTGATAACAGTCATGCCCTTTTTAAACAAATTTTTAACCTTTGGCACAATATTTTCAAACTATACCATGCACAGCATGCTTATTTGAAGGGCTTCGAAATTGGCTGAAATAAGGAGTATAAAGTGCTTATTTTTTTACAAGCGATTAAAATTCATCCACTTAATTAAATATCAATAGTATGAAAATCAAAATTTACTTAATGCTAATTCTCACGGTAATTGTGGGAAGCATTTCTATCAGTTTTAAATCGAGAACGGCAACCTGTAATAATATTCAATCGGGTTTCCCTGATGGTGCAACAACAAATCAAAACAAAGGCTATACCGGTGCATCTTGGGATAATGCCGGTAAAACTTGCGGCAATTGCCATAGTGGGGGTACTTTTGGTACTACTACTTCTATAACATTATTAAGTGGTGGATTGCCCGTTACTCAATATATACCTGGAAGCGCTTATACCGTAGTGATTAAAATGACTTCTACATCTGGTGCGCCGGAATATAGTTTCAATTCCATGTGTGTTACTTCTACTACACATCTTAATGTAAACAGATGGGGTGCAATGCCGGCAAATGTTCATAATATAGCTACGGCAACAAAAAATTATGTAGAGCAAACTGCACCATTACCCGCAACCGCTGTTTCACCAACTTCTTCTTGTTCTGTTAGTCTTCCATGGACTGCACCTATTGCCGGAACAGGTAGTGTAACTTTTTATGCTGCAGGTTTAGCTGTAGATGGTGATGCAGGCACTGATGGAGATACCCCAACTGCAGGTGTAAATCTAGTTGTTGCTGAAGGCGCTCTAGTACTAGTTAAAATGAGTAATGTATTTGTTCAAAAAATGAATGGAGCTGTTAAAATTAATTGGACGTCATCTGAAGAAACCAATACAGCTTCCTATCAGGTAGAAAGAAGTGCCGATGGTATTCAATTTAGTGCTGTAGGTAATGTTGCTTTGCAAACAACCAACTCGGCTCAACATGTCTATAATTTTATTGATCCTCAACCTTATGTAAAAACGAATTATTATCGTATAGTAGAATTAGACAGAGATGGCGCAAAAACATTTAGCAATACAGTTTTAATCAACTTAAATGATAAAGCGGCTTATTCAGTTACACCCAATCCGGTTAATCAATTTATTAGCTTGCCGCCAAATCAATTTGTAGGTAGCCGTTATGTAATAAATAATTTTGTAGGCTTAAAAGTGGCAACCGGAAATATTCAATCTAACAGAATTGATGTAGCTGCGCTGTCTACCGGAACATACGCATTAATCATCATTGATACAATGGGTAACAGACAAGTTTTTAAATTTGTAAAGCAATAAGTAGAAAATAAAATTCCCCCAATTAAAAGCCTCTATACATATAGGGGCTTTTTTATGTTGGATAGATTATGGGTATAAAATCTGTGAAAAGTGCAACTATAATAGTGCGGCTTGTAATAATAACAAAATTATAAAGTACACCTTTAGGAGGTGAAAATTTAGCAATTCCCGGCTTGGGAATAAAAGAATTTTTATACTAAAAATTTAACAAAAATGATAAAGAAAATGATTTTACGCCTACTGGTTATTGCAATGTTTATACCTGTAACGCTACCGGTTTTGGCCAATGAAATGGTTCATGCAGTAGTACCGGTAGAAACTCCGGTAACCAAAGAAAATCCTAAAACTACAATATTACTCAATCGTTTAGCAGAAATTAAAGCCCTGTCAAAAACCAATTTAACACGGAGCGAAAGAAAAAGTTTACGTAAAGAAGTTAGGCATATTCGTAAAGAAATGCGTGCGGTTAATAATGGAGTTTACCTTTCTGTAGGTGCCATTATCATTATCATCTTATTGTTGATTTTGATTTTATAAATGTTTATTTCACTTTAGTGGTAAGAAGTACAGAGGTTTAGGAAATGCTTCTGCCACTGAAGGTGAAATAATTTTACAGTATTTTATATATCGTACTGGGTTACGCATATTACCCTCAAGTAAACATTAAAATTTTTGCACTACCTTTGTTTTAGTGTGAAAAAAGTCCTGATCATATTCCTGCTTTCTATTTATACCCTTGCCAGTTTTGGTATTGGGATTAGGCAGTTTTACTGTTGTGGAAAATTAAAATCGGTAAACCTCACTTATGTTCAAACAAAGAACGGAAAGTGTAAAATGGGGAATGAAAAAACCGGTTGTTGCAAAACTACATTTCAATCCATTAAAGTAAAGGATGCGCACATTGCTGCAGAAAAATGGCACCAGTTAACAAAAGTTTTTACACCCATCTTTCATCAATTTTTTCAATTCACGGTTGTCATTACTACACAATATTTATCGGCATACCATCAACCTGCACATGCACCGCCGAAAAGTGTTATTACTCCGCTTTATCAATTAAACTGCGTTTACCGTATTTGATTTTGTTTCCTTCAATGAAGATTGAATCACCATTGTATGGCAATATTGCCTTCAATGAATGTGCTTATTGATTTATTGAATCAAGAAGATTTATTATTAAGGAAATAAAATTATAATCAATGAAACCTCTATATATTATTGGCTTATTTTGGATTACAATGATAAGCAATGTTGTACATGCACAAAGCAATCCTGCTGCTACATCCATATTAACTGTACAATTTAAAGTACATGGCGTTTGCGAGCAATGTAAAGATCGAATAGAAAAGGC
>JBMOEQ010000269.1:0-4399 GCA_049314655.1 Ferruginibacter sp.
AGAAATACCTTTTTCGTTTTTGATCCTTATTTTATTGGGCTTTTTAAAATAGATGGTTACATCGGCTTCCGGAACTTTTAAAAAAGTAACATTGGTTTTCATTCGGCCGGTAGCTTCATAATCGTTTACCAAATCAATTTTAGCTTTTACTTTTTGAACCAATACATTAACATCTTGTGCATGTAAATATTGAACAAACATCAAAAGCAATGCAATAAAAAAAATGCGTTGTAATTTCATAATACATGTATTAAGATAAAATATCTTTTCTTTTAAATATCCATACCGATGCAGATACCAATGCAACAATATGTGCAATTAATATCCATAAACTTTTTCTTATGGCCGGCCAATTTTCTAAACTTCCTTTTATAGGAATGCCTTCTTCTGTAGTACCTATGTAAAAAAATCCTTTCCAACCTACGAGGTATGAAGTAAACAGATAGGGTTTTACATTTCTATCAATAACCGGTACATTAATATTTGAAATAATGGTACATACTATAACAATACATACTGTAGCGATAATTGGACCAATTGAATTTTCGGCAAAGATGGATAACAATAAAGAAAGTGCGGCTATAACGGTAAGGGCTACTGTAGCATAACCAAAAGCTGCAAAATACCGCCACATGATATCATCTTTGGTAATTTGTAAAATTTGAGATTCATCGCCCTTTACTCTAAAGATGAGCATATCATCGGCACCAAAAATGAACAGGCTTAAAAACAATGCAGTGATGGCCATCCACACCAATAACATCAAAGTAAAGATGGTTGCGGCTGCAAATTTTACCAATATTAATTGAGTACGACTAATGGGTTTCGACATCAATAAACGCAATGTGCCCATATTGGCTTCACCCGAGATGGAATCGGCTGCTATTAAGGCTACGAGTATAGGCACTTGAACCAACAGTGTATTTAATATGATATAACACATAAAATAACCGTTGATGGCTTTTGTTCTTTCTAACTCAAAACTGTCCTTTACACTTTGCAGCATTAAATCCATATAGCTTTGTCCATCTGCTTTAAAAGCAAATTGAAAAATGAGCACAATAGCCAAAATAGCTATGAAAGCAATATAAGTTCGCGGACGCTTCGAGATTTTAAATAACTCAATTTGCAAAAGGTTCCACATGTCCGGTTTGGGTTGTTAATGAAAGAAAATAATTTTCGAGCGAATGGCTTGCGTTTACAGAAAGTAATTGCACGCCATTATTGGTGAGTGTAGAAATAAGCACAGGCACTTCCATTTTGTTCATTTCTAAACGGATAGATTTACCGGGTAATAATTGATGACGGAATGGCGAGGCTTCAATTTGTTGCAAAGCCAAATGGTTATCTATTGCATTAATTTCAATGAGGGTGTGCGCAGGATCGAGCAATTCATCTACCAAACCCTCAATCATTTTTCTCCCTTTGTGGATGATGATCATACGATTGGCCACCAATTCAATTTCGCTGAGCAGATGAGATGATATTAAAACTGTTTTGCCCATTTCTCTACTCAATTGTAAAATTAAATTACGGATATCGGCAATACCTTGAGGATCGAGTCCGTTTGTTGGTTCATCTAATAATATCAATGCCGGATTATGCACAAGGGCTACTGCGATGCCTAAACGTTGTTTCATACCCTGACTAAACGTACGTACTTTACTTTGTGCCCGATCGGCCAAGCCCACCATTTCTAATTGGTTCATGATTAAAGAACGGGTTGGTTTTAATCCGCTCAATCGGGCAAAAATGGAAAGATTATCGTAAGCAGAGAGGTATTTATATAAATCGGGTTTTTCAATAACAGCGCCCACTTGTTGCAAAATTTCTGAACGATATTTAGTTAGAGATTTTCCAAAAATTTCAATTTCTCCCGAGCTGGGTTCTATAAGTGTAAGGAGCATGCGCATGGTGGTAGATTTACCGGCTCCGTTTTGTCCAAGAAAACCATACACATCACCACGTAATACGGTAAAAGACAAGTCATCTACGGCTTTAGTATCCTTAAATTCTTTTGATAAGTGCTTTACTTCAATGACTGAATTTTCCATATTGGGACTTATAAACTAATTACTTGTAAGAAATGCTTGAAGGTAAAACGACTATGGCGAAGTTTTGTTCATTTTAAAATAATCGTCATTTTTTTGACAAAATATTTGCATTTATAAAAAATAAAATTACTTTTACAGCAGAAATACCTCTACCACATATTCTTTAGAAAGCCACGTTGCTGTAATTTTCAGCTTATTTCCATTCCTGTATAACCGATTTTACATTACTTCCAATCCTTTGCAACAACTCTTGATTTGATCAATTTGCAATCGAACTTTTAGTAAATAAACCTTTATACATGAAACAATTTTTTACCTTTTTAACTATTGCATTAGCAGCAACTGCTCAAGCACAAGTTTGTACTACAACAAACGGCATTGATAATTGTCCGGTTAATACCACAACATCAATTACAAATTTTAGCAATCCTACCTTATTTTCAGGTACAGCCTTAACAAAAGGTGCTAAATATAAATTCGAAAACGTTATTACAATTGTAGGTACGCCAAATCAAATTTTAGATGCGATTATTACTATTGACTCTTTAAGCAATGCTACAATGACCAATGTTACATCGCCAAGCATTGATGATGATGGCGCATCTGATCAAAATGGCGCTACCATTGTTGGTTTATTTGCTCCAAGAATTGCACCAGATGTAAACCTTACTTGTACCAACCGCTCAGGATTTGTTCAATATACCATTACATTTTATCCCGATTTTACCGGCACAACATTGCCTACTCCGGCTGTAGTTTCTAACTTAAACTTCGTACACTACGATATTGACGGATTTCCGGTTAACAGCAGTGCTGGTGGTGTAAACGGTTATTACAAAGAAATTGGCTACGTAAAAAAATTAAGTGCAAACAACCCTATCAATAATGCGTCTACAAGTACCGAATTAACCAATGCAGGCACTGTAAATGAAATAAATGGAACAAGCTGGTTGCTTACTTATGGTAGCACAACAGAAAGAACCGGCGTTTCAAAATGTTCTGAAGTTGCTTATTCTTCAAATTTTTCTACAGCACAATCTTCTGTAACTTTTAGAATGGGATACGATTATAAAGCACCTGTTCCTTGTAATGGTGCAAGCAATCGCCCAACACGTCAATATGGTTCAAAATCGGGTTGTTTCAATTTGCCAGGTGGTGGTCCGTTGCCGGTTTCATTGAACAATTTATCTGTTGCGTATAATGCAGGTGTATCTAGTGTAAACTGGACAACATTACAAGAGTTCAATTTAAAATCATATGAAATTTATCGTAGTGTAGATGGAATCAATTTTGCACCGGTAGGAAATGTTATTTCTAGAAATTTATTAACTAAGCAAACTTATCAATTCAGCGATCAGGTTGGTAATGTAAGTGCAAGCCATATTTATTACAAATTACGCATCATTGATATCGATAATTCGTATCGCTTCTCTAATATTGTTTCTGTAAAAACAAACGGATACAAAACCAATCAATTGATTGTAACGCCTAATCCATCTAGCAGCGATGCTCAAATTAGATTCAATGCTGTAAAAGGTGGTATTGCTTCAATCGTTGTTTTAGATGCTGCAGGTAAAACTATTTTGCAACAACAATCTACTTTGATGGTGGGCAATAATAACATCAGCTTAAACAAATTATCTGCTTTAAGTGAAGGTATGTACACCGTTAAAATGCTTACTAACAATGAGCAATACACTACTAGTCTTATTATTTGGAGATAGTATTTAAAACGTATTCACACAACCATTATAGCGGGCCATTTGAGTTTAACTCAGATGGCCTTTTTTTATTGATTTGGTTTTAAAAATCGCTTACCCGGAATGGCATCGATTAACTTTTTTGTATAAGCTTGCTGAGGATTTTGAAATACGTTTAATGCGGTGCCTTGTTCAATAATATTACCAGATTGCATCACCAGTATTCTATCGCTGATGTATTTTACTACCGACAAATCGTGTGTAATAAATAAGGAAGAGAATTTAAAATCGGCTTTTAAATCGTTGATCAAATTGAGTATTTGTGCTTGTATACTTACATCCAAAGCACTTACGCTTTCATCGAATATTAAAAATGCAGGATGTAAGGCTAATGCTCTGGCAATGCAAATACGTTGTCGTTGTCCGCCGCTGAATTCATGCGGATAGCGATTAAAATGTTCGGCCTTCAATTCTACCCGTTCTAATAAATCGAATACTTGTTGTTTATAACAAGCATCTTTTAAACCGGGTTCATGTAATCGAATTGGCTCTTCTATTGCCGAGCCAATGGTTAAACGTGGATTTAAGGAGCCATAAGGATCTTGAAAAACAATTTGTAAATTTTTACGCATTGCCCTTAATGCA
>JBMOEQ010000270.1:0-4331 GCA_049314655.1 Ferruginibacter sp.
GTGCCATCTTGAATTACGAAACGGCTTCCACCGCCACCTAATTCAAAAATTTCGTAATAATCATCTGCAGGACGGTTACGTGTGTTCCACTGGTTTACACCTGCTTTTGCAAAACGTAAAGCGGCATCACCACTAGCTGCATCTATATCTACAACAGAAAATGAAGACTCTGAACGACTGCGAATACCGGTAGATCCACCATGTAATACATCTAATTTATAAGAAGGTGCTGTTGTTTCACCAATACCAACATTACCTGTGCCATCTTGAATTACGAAACGGCTTCCACCGCCACCTAATTCAAAAATTTCGTAATAATCATCTGCAGGACGGTTACGTGTATTCCACTGGTTTACACCCGCTTTTGCAAAACGTAAAGCGGCATCACCACTAGCTGCATCAATATCTACAACAGAGAAAGAAGAAGATGAACGACTACGAATACCCGTAGAACCACCATGTAATACATCTAATTTATAAGAAGGTGACGTTGTTTCACCGATACCAACATTACCCGTTGCATCTTGGATAACGAAACGGCTTCCACCACCACCTAATTCAAAAATTTCAAGATAATCATCAGCAGGGCGATTGCGAATATTCCACTGGTTTACACCCGCTTTTGCAAAACGCAATGCCGCATCACCACTTTGTCCGTCAATATCAATTACAGAGAAAGAAGAAGATGAACGACTACGAATACCCGTAGAACCACCGTGCAATACATCTAATTTATAAGTTGGGTTGGCAGTTTCACCAATTCCTACATTACCCGTACCATCTTGAATTACAAAACGGCTTCCACCACCACCGCCTAATTCAAAAATTTCATAATAATCATCAGCAGGGCGATTACGCGTATTCCACTGATTTACCCCTGCTCTAGCAAAACGCAAAGCTGCATCTCCACTAGCTGCATCAATATCTATTACAGAAAAACCTGATGTAGATGTTACGCCAATACCAGTAGAGCCACTATGCGACACATTAAGGCGATGTGTTGGAGTAGTTGTACCTAATCCGATGGAACTTCCATCATCAAATAATAAAGAGTTACCCAACTGTGTGCCGCTAGGGGTCCACTTTGGTATAAAAGCAAGCGTACCGCTTCCTGTAACAGCACCTATAGCACCAACAGTTTGCCAAGTAGCGTTACCAGTTGCATCAGAAACCAAAACACTGTTTGCTGCTTCGCCAATACCTGTAAGTTGTAAACCTCCACTGGTTAGTAATGCTTTAGGTGTTGCATTTGAGCTTGCAGCTCTTAAAGCAAATCCTGTACCTGCAACATTGATATCAACTGCATTAGCAGTGCTTGCTGCATTGGTTGAATTGAACAAACCGGCACGACCTAAACCTGCTTGATTACTTTGTAAGTTATTGGAAGTATTTGTAGCATTGGTTTGTTGAAATAAACCGGCACCATTTGTACCTGTGCTAATACCACGTATTGCCCAACTTGCACCGGTACCGCCAGTTACGGCACGAACCGCATCTGCTGTGCTAGCAGGGTTAGTTACTTCAAAGAAACCACCAAAACCAGTATTACTAGTACCAGCAACACCTGCGCCAGTACTTGAAGTACCCGACACGGCATTTGCAGAAGTTGATATACCAGCAACACCTACACCTGTGCCAGATGTACCTGTTACTGCTGTATTTGAAGTTGATGTACCAGCAACACCCACACCTGAGCCAGATGTACCTGTTACTGCTGTATTTGAAGTTGAAGTACCCGCAACACCTACTCCTGTTCCTGATGTACCTGTTACTGCTGTACTTGAAGTTGATGTACCGGCAACGCCCACACCAGAATTAGAAGTACCATTTACACCTGTACCACTTGTAGAATTACCGTTTACGCCAATTCCACTAGGAGTAGTTCCATATACACCCGAACCACTTCCGTTTTGAACACCATACACACCAATACCTAATCCACCTGTTCCATTATTAATTCCTTTTACACCTGCAGAAAAACCACCAGGAGTAGTATTCGTTACTGTACCAATAACTGCGCTTGCATTTCCTGCTTGCGAATTGGTTAAACCTTCCAAAGCAGTACTTCCAGCAACAGAACCCGAATTGGTTACTTTAAATAAAGAACCAGCATCTGATTGTGTTTTATTGAAAGGCAAAACAATATCGCCTGCTGTGGTTGCAAACAAAGAGAAAGGCACGCTAGCCAATTGAGCCGATCCTATACTGAGGAAATTTGTACCTCCGGCAGGATCAATTTCAACTTTTATAAACTTAGCACCAACACTCCAATTTACTCCTGAAATAGTGCCGGATACATTTGAAGCACCGCCGCTTCCTACCTGCACATTAAATAATCCAAAGGGATTGGTAACTAATTGACGACTTTCTTGATATACAGATGGACCGTTTGCAGTACCATCAGTAATTGTTAGTCGTAGGTTTATGCTTTGATTTTTAAGCACATTACCAACACTGTTTCGAGCTACACCCTGATAATTAAAAAAACCGGGTGCCTGACTGAAACCAACCAAGGCAAATGCCAACAAGGCAGTTAATAATGATAAGATTTTTTTCATTGCTTTTAGTATTAAAATTTGTTTTGCTTTTTATTTATTAGTCATTTTCATTACCCTTAATCCGCTGTGGCGAATTACATCAATATTGTCGCCTGGACGTTTGGCATCGGGTTTCAAATCAGTTACTACAAAGTATAAGCCATTAGGGTACTTGCTTATATCGAACATCTCTATACGACAGCAGCCATTATAATGAAAACTTCTTTTTTCCAAAATTTGGCCCATTGTATTTATCAATTGAAGGCTCATCATTCCAGGGGTTCTTACAAAGAAGTTTACTTCAAATTTGCCTGCAGTTGGATTCGGAAATAACTTATAATCCGCTGGTTCAAAATACAAGGTATAAGTGGGGCTTTGAACTTCATCTGTACAAGGTTGAAGAATACCTTGTGTTACTAAAAATGAACTGTCTGGAGGCGCAAAAGCCTGCACAAGTACCAATTCTCCAAAACTCCATTCATAGCGATGGTACGACAGCGGATTGTCGTACGTACCACCTGCTACATTTAAGATAGCAGGAACTACACTATTATATGGATCGAGAGAAGGAACCTGGGCTTGGGAAGACAAAGAAATGGCCAAAGAAATAGCCATCAAATAAAGGGAAATCCTTCTTGGCATAAGCTTAGGTTTTTGATTAAAAAAATGGAATACAGTTAATTTGGCAAATTATAAGATACGGGATTCGGTTAATGTGAGCATTTAACCAATAAGAAATTTAACCTCACAAAATAATAGGTAGTGAAAGTAGTAATAAGATTTGTAATATCAAATAACTATTTTGAGGGATATTCAATTTTAGTGCTTCTAATATAGCAATAGAAAAAATAAACTTCCAAATTGAGCTGTTACCTATTTCGGTATACATGAATGTTATTAAATGAAAAACGGGCTGAAACAAATTGTTCTCAGCCCGTTAAAACATTGGGATCTAGCCGGCATGTAAAATAATATTACTTTCTAAAATCCCTCATGAAATTACTAAACAAATTAGTGGACTATCATCGAAAATAATTAAACCAACTTAGAGCTTTCATGTATTAAAACTCCATGTTAAATAATTATGATGTGCCCCTTCTCGGAATGTAAAAATCAATATAAATTAAGCCAAATCAAATCTATCGAGGTTCATCACTTTTGTCCATGCAGCAACAAAATCGTGAACAAATTTTTCTTGTGCATCTTCACAAGCATATACTTCTGCCAAAGCACGCAATTCTGAGTTAGAACCAAATATTAAATCTACTCTTGTGCCTGTCCATTTTAATGAACCAGATTTACGATCGTATCCCTCAAATAGGTTAGCATCATTTGCTGAAGCTTTCCAAGTTGTACCAAAATCTATTAAATGGTTAAAATAATCATTTGTAAGTGCAGCTGAACGATTGGTGAATACGCCATTTGTAGAGCCGTTAAAATTTGCATTTAAAACACGCAAACCACCAATTAAAACGGTTAACTCAGGAGCAGTTAAGGTTAATAATTGCGCCTTATCGATCAATAGATTTTCGGCTGTAGCAACATGATGCGTTTTGATATAATTGCGGAAACCATCTGCTTGTGGCTCTAACGCAGCAAAAGATTCAATATCTGTTTGTGCTTGAGTTGCATCAGTTCTTCCCGGTGTAAATGGAACAACAATATTATGCCCTGCATTTTTTGCAGCCAATTCAATTCCTACACCGCCACCTAAAACAATAAGATCGGCTAATGAAATTGAGGTTGCAGGATGTGCTGTATTAAATTCAGTTTGTATGGCTGTAATCGCATCCA
>JBMOEQ010000271.1:0-4319 GCA_049314655.1 Ferruginibacter sp.
GGTGTATATTTTTTTATGGGTAACGCCATTTGGTCCTCCGTTTATGGAACGCCTTTATGTAACCCTTAATTCCAATGTAGTATACGATATAGATGATGCCATTTTTATGAAGGCACAAAGTATGGTTAATCGTTCAACCGATTTTATCAGAGGAAGAAGTAAGCCGTATTTTTTAATGAAAAAGGCCAAGCATGTAATTACTTGTACCCCATTTTTAACAGAAGTAGCCAGTACATACAATGATTATGTAACGGATATTTCATCTACCATCAATACCGATACCTATCAACCTGTGAATACATATACAAACGATCATATTCCGGTTTTGGGTTGGAGTGGAAGCCATAGTACATCTCAATTTTTATACTTATTAAAAGATGCATTGGTGGAATTGTATCAACGCAGAAAGTTTAAGTTAGTGGTTATGGGTGATGCAGATTTTTGGATTGATGGCATAGATATGGAGGCTTTTGGTTGGACGGCAGAAGCAGAAGTACCCACTTTACAAAGGTTTGATATTGGGTTATATCCATTGCCTTTAAACAGCGATTGGGTATTGGGTAAAAGCGGATTAAAAGCACTTCAATATATGGCAGTAGGTGTACCGGTTGTAGCTACAGCAATTGGTGCCAATTTTAGAATCATGGAAGAAGGTAAAACCGGCTTCTTAGTGAAATCAAAAGAAGATTGGATCAATAGATTAGAGCAACTAATTGATGATGCCGAACTGCGCAAATCTATTGGCATGGCAGGCCGAAAAAATGTTGTAGATCATTATTCACTTCAAGCCAATGCACCTTTGTACTTGAGTATCCTTAAGTCGGTTTGCAATGTATAATTTAGCTTATTTGCATTAGTTGTTTTTCCACAAATTGGCATTTTCCATCCTTTAGAAGCAATATCTAGTTTTTTGTTACGTTATAGAATTGTTCAGCGTAAAGTTGAACCCTCTAACCTCAAAGAAAATTTTCCTATGGAAAAGGTAATTGCCGTGGTTGTAACTTACAACCGTAGTAGCTTACTTGCAGAATGTATTGAAGCATTACGCAACCAAACAAGAGCGCTTGATGGCATTCTTGTTATAAACAACGGTAGTACCGATGGTACCGAGCAATGGCTTATGGGCCAAAAAGATTTATTTTACATTTCTCAAAAAAATATTGGATCAAGTGGTGGTTTTAATACCGGTATTAACTGGGCATATCGCCATGGTTATTCTTGGATTTGGTGTATGGATGATGATGGTTATCCTGCTCCAGATGCATTAGAAAAAATACTAGAACCCGAAACCGAACATTTGTGTTTGAGAAATTGCGCAGTAATCAATAAGGCCGATAAAAAAAGTTTTGTTTGGAAAACCAAACACTATAAAACTATTGATGAAGCTAAAGGAAATCTTATTTATGGCATTGGTCATCCATTCAATGGTACAATGATCCATCGCAATATTGTAGAACGAGTAGGTACACCTAAACCCGCATTGTTTTTATGGGGCGATGAAACAGAATACTATTATAGAATTACCCGTAGAAATAATATTCCGGTAGTAACTGTTGGCGATAGTATTCATTATCATCCTGCGGCAGCTTTTTCTTATAAGCTCGATTGGGATTACCAACACAGTTGGAAAGTATATTATTATGTGCGCAATCGTTTATACATTCATCAAGCTAAATTTAGTAATAGAATTACCGCATTTATTCATTACTGTTTATTTTTAGTGGCAATGGTGGGCGTTGTGCTTTTCTTTCAAAAAACAGATCGAATCAAAAAATTAGAATTTTTAATTTGGCCGGCAATGGATGCGTTTAATCATAATTTTAATGCCAACCCACAACAAATCATTACACGGTTGAATGCAGCACATCCAATACATATCGGACAAGGAATAGTACATCAAGTGAAACATGCATGGGCAACATTTCTAGCGCTAATTTTTGTGCCACGAACAGGAACTACCGCTAACGCATAATACTATTAAATAATTGGTTTAACAGGAACAGCCTTTTTCGCAAGAGAGAGGCTGTCTTTTTTTGCCAAATACTTTTCGTAAATCAACATTAGGGCAATGATATAAAAGGGTATACAAGGTATTTTATATCGAACAAGTGTACCAAAATTGAGTGTAGTGGCACCAACAAAAAGGGCAAATAGTATTGAAAAGAAAAAACAATAAAGAATCATAGGGTCTTTAAATACCGATCCAAAAAATAAAAAGGGCCCCGCTTTAAAAAAAACAAATATTGTAAATAGCATAAGGGCTAAACTTTCTAATGATGATAATAGCGTAGAGAGTTTTTTCGATTCCCATAAAAAGGGACGAAATAAAGTGGCAGTAATTGCTGCCGGTGCCATTTTTAACATGCTGCCCGGTGAACCATCAAATTCTACCCCTAACGAAAAAGAGGATTCTGCCAAATCGGCCATATTGATAAAGTTTCTTTGCTGGTTCTTTACCGATTCTGAAAGTTTATCTACTGTAAATCCGGCTACTTCTACCTGTAATCTATCCGATACCAAAACCACCCCAACTATACCTATGATGATGAGGCTGCCTAATACCGCAAACCTTGTTCCGGTGCTTTTTATTTTCTTTAAATTATGCAATATTAAATACACAAAAAAGAAAGGGAGGTACGACACTAAAATATATGATTTTACGGTCCCTAAAACATAGCCGGCAATAATGGCTATCAATACATTTTTAAGTATAGAAGTTCTCTTTTCAAAAATAGAATAAAGGGCATAGGTTAACCAACCGAGCATACCTGTACAAAGCGGATCTTTTAAAATGCCCGAACTCCAAAATATGAACGTGGGTAAATAAATGATAGCAATGGCCATTTTTTTATGCAAGTGTGGATATTGCTCATAAAAAAACCTATATAGTTTCCAAACTCCACTAAAAGAAATCATGGAGAAGAACAGGTTCATGATTAAATAACTCGAAAAGCACAAAGGGGTAAGAAAAGCTACCAATTTTGCTATAAAATAGTTACTCTCGCTGTGAAAATAGCCGGCGTTTAAACTATTGGAGAGCTGACTTTCATCAAAATCGGCACCTACATCAAAGAACAATTTTATATTTTCAAAATCTCGCATTACCAATTTGAAAATATTGGTTCCTTCAGTAAAAAATAAACCAGTAGAATCTCCCGGAGATATATAAACACTGAATATTGTAAAGGCTAAACTGCTGCATATTTTAATCCAAAAGCCTTGTAAATGGTATTTCTTCAATAAAGGATCGGCCATTTTTTTCCTTCTTGCAGCAAAGAACAGATGGAAGAGCAAAATGTATAGCGGAAATAATATCAGGTCTTTTAATCCCATCTTGGTATAAATCGCTCTGGCAGTTGATGATGATACTGTGTGCCGGCAAATTTATCCTAAATTATCGTTTACCTTTCAATTATTAGGAGTTATTTTGTGACATCTAAAGAATCAGCATTATGTGTGGTATCGCAGGATCCGTAAATTTTCAATTGAATTATCCCCAAGTGAACGCCTCAATGGGACATAGAGGCCCAGATGCTCAAAACGGTTATCGCTCGGAGAATATAGATTTGTATCATCTGCGCTTATCTATTGTAGATATTGCAGGTGGCCAACAACCCATGCACCTCAACGATAGGTATACCATCATTTTTAATGGAGAAATTTACAATCATCTATCCTTAAGAAAACAGTTTCAGCTTCAAACAACAACTGCTTCCGATACAGAAACTTTATTGTTATTGTATCAAATATTCGGTATCGATTTTCTTCAATATGTAGATGGGATGTTTGTTTTTGCTTTGTACGATAAACACGAAAAGAAAATTGTTATTGCTAGAGATAGAGCCGGCAAAAAACCGTTGTATTATTTTAACGATGGAAAGAAATTTGTTTTTGCTAGCGAATTGAATGCACTAAATGCTTTGTTGCCATTAGAAATAGATACCAGTCATTTTCATCAATATCTCCGTTTAGGCGCTTTTTATCGCCAAAGTACACCGTATAAAAATGTACTGGAACTGGGCTCAGGATCTTATTTAACGGTAGATACCCAAACTTTAAAAGTAGAAACAAAAGAATGGTGGAATATTCATCCCTTTTATCAACAACAAAATTCGGATAGCTTTGAAACCAGTAAAGAAAAGGTAGATCAAATGCTGCACGAAGGAATTCGCCGTAGGGTAGAATCTTCCGATTTGGAAGTGGGTAGCTTTTTAAGTGGCGGTATCGATAGTGGCTTGGTAACCGCTATTGCTAGTCAATACAATAAAAACTTAAAAACATTCACCGTTTCTTTTGAGGGCGAATATGATGAAGCGCCA
>JBMOEQ010000272.1:0-4240 GCA_049314655.1 Ferruginibacter sp.
AGTAAAATTCTTATACAACAATGAAGGCATATATATTGGCGGTTATTTCCGTGAAGCCAATAAGGATAGCATTGCAGCCGAACTCTCGGGTAGAGATGGCTTTGGAAATAATGATTTTGTAGGAATAATTTTCGACACTTACCAAGATAAACTCAATGGATTTGAATATTTCATCACCCCTTTAGGAGAACAATGGGATGCAAAAGTAGCACCCAATATGAATGGCAACAGTGAAGATTTTAGTTGGAATGCTGTTTGGGAAAGTAAGGCCGTAATTCATAACGACGGGTGGAGTTTTGAAATGTTTATTCCCTACGCGGCCATACGATTTGGCGGAAAAAATATTCAAAATTGGGGGTTAAATATTGTACGTAGACGGCAAAAAACCGGACAACAATTATTTTGGCAAAGTATCGACCCAACAGTAAATGGATTTTTAACACAAGAAGGCAGCATCAATGGTTTTGAAAATATTAAGCCGCCGCTGCGCTTACAATTTTCACCCTATTTTTCAGTGTATCAAAATCATGACGATAATGCCAAAGCAGGCAGCTCAAAATCGAGCACAAGTTTTAACGGTGGAGTAGATATTAAGTATGGCATTAACCAAGCGATGACTTTAGACATGACTTTGATTCCGGATTTTGGTCAGGTACAAACCGATAATAGAATCCTCAATCTATCTCCCTTTGAACAACGTTTCAATGAAAACAGAACCTTTTTTACAGAAGGCGCCGAATTGTTTAATAAAGGCAATTTGTTTTACAGCCGACGAATAGGTAGAATTGGTGATAAACCCATGCATTATTGGGAAGTGGGCGACCCCGGTACAGATTATAATTCACAAGAAGTAGTGCACAAAAATCCCGAACAGGTGAAATTACTCAACGCAACAAAATTGAGTGGCCGAACACAAAGCGGGTTAGGTATTGGTGTGCTTAATGCTATTACCAATACGCAATTTGCAGTATTGAAACATAAACAAACAGCTCAAACCCGAAAAATAGAAACAGACCCTTTAACCAATTACAATATCCTTGTACTCGATCAAACTTTACCCAATAACAGCAGTGTTTCTTTTGTAAACACCAATGTTTTTCGTTCGGGAAAAGATTATGATGCCAATGTTAGTTCTGCTTTATTTGATTTGAACAACAAAAAGAACACTTGGAATGTTGGTGGAAATTTTAGTGTAAGTAATTTAATGGGAATGAATGCCAAAAACATTACCGGCTATTCGCATTCTATTTATTTTGGTAAAACCAGTGGCCGATTTAATTTCAATGTTTGGCAAGATTTAATCAACGATAAATATGATAAAAGTGATTTAGGCTATTTCACCAATAATAATACCCTAGACCATGGTGTATGGGCAGGCTACAATTGGAATAAACCCAAAGCATGGTATAATTCACTGAATATAAATGGCAATATTTGGTACAGCAGATTGGTAACGCCAATAGACATACTTCAACGCAAAAGTATGATGTACCAAGGCGCCGGCATCAACATGAACTTTAATGCACAAACGAAAAAATTATGGTCGTTTGGAATAAATGTAAATGGAAGTGCTAATGGTAACGATTTTTACGAACCAAGGGTAAGAGGTCGTGTTTTTAAAGATAAAGGAGGCATCAATTTCAATTCGCGTTGGAATAGTAATGAAGCTAAAAAATTATCATGGGGTGGTAATTTTTCTACCGGAATTGGAGGAGTGTTTAACCGAACAATTTTTGATGTTGCGTTGATGGGAAAAATCAGGTTCAACAATAAGTTTTCTATAGATCATCAATTAAGCACAGAAAACCGATGGAATCAATCGGGTTTTGCAGCTATTATTCAAAACCCAAATCAAAACCCTACTGTATATTTCTCTCGCAGAACAGTACGCTCTGTTGAAAATGTAATGAGCA
Source organism: Ferruginibacter sp. (assembly GCA_049314655.1). Taxonomy (GTDB): domain Bacteria; phylum Bacteroidota; class Bacteroidia; order Chitinophagales; family Chitinophagaceae; genus Ferruginibacter. The sequence continues at coordinate 1,914 of JBMOEQ010000272.1, forward strand.
TTAAATATAATTTCACCAATAAAATGGGGCTTACTACTAGGGTTAGACATTATTGGAGTAAAGTAGATCCTAAACAATTTTACGAGCTCAATGCCATTGGAAATTTACAAACCCCTACTGTACCGCTTACTCAAAATGTAAATCAAAACTATAATTTCTTTAGTGTAGATATGGTATATACTTGGCAATTTGCACAAGGCAGTTTCATCAATATCGTTTGGAAAAATGTTGCCGAACAATTCAATAGAAATTTTGAAAGAAACTACTTCTCAAATTTTTCAAAAACAATTAATGGTCCGCAATTTAATAGCGTTTCTTTAAGAGTGATATACTTTTTAGATTATTTAACCATGAAAAAGCAAATGCATAAAAGGAACAAATAAGCCAACTGATTTGATATGACGACAAAATAAAACGGGACAACTAATAATTGTCCCGTTTTGAATTGATAAGAAAACCTCTATTTCAACAAAGCTGTTGGCAAAGGTTTTTCTAATAAATACTTGTAAATAAATTGATTTTTTAAGTTGGCAAAATGAAGTCCTTTATTACCGCCCCAACCATGTCTTCCGCCGGGATACACCATCATTTCAAAATCTTTTTTAGCTTCTTGCAATTTGCTGATCAACTGTAAACTATTTTGCAAATGCACATTGTCGTCGATTTCGCCATGTACAATTTGCAATTTGCCTTTATACTGGTCTACATAATTCATCACATTGCCGGTTTTATATCCATCGGGATTTTCTGAAGGCAAATCCATAAAACGTTCGGTATAATGAGAATCGTAAAGCGTCCAATCGGTAACAGGGCCACCAGCCATGGCATGGGTGAACACATTGGCACCTTTGGTTAATGCCAAACAACTCATGTATCCGCCATAACTGAATCCGGTGATGCATATTTTTTTCGCATCGGCATTGCCGTTATCAACTAACCATTTTACCATGGTACCGTAATCTACCAACTCCCAATTGCCTAAATCGCGATGCATATAATTTACACCTGCTTTACCAAAATGCCCACTTGCTCTATGATCCATCACTACTTGAATTAACCCTTCTTTAGCCATAAATTGCTGGTTGCCGTTTAACGACCAGCTGTCCCAACATGTACCTGCATCCGGGCCACCATAAATAGAAATCAATACTGGATATTTTTTGGTTTTATCCATATTTAATGGCCAGGTAACTTTCATCGGCAATTCAAATAAACCATCATCACTTTTTACACGAATGAGTTCGGTTTTTGCCAATTCATATTGTGCAAAATCGGCACCTTTTGCATCGCCCAAAACTTTAATCAATTTGCCTTTATTGTTTACCAATGCCATTTGATTAGGCGTAGTTGAATTATTATAGGTAGTTATAAAATAGCTGCTGTTGGGCGAAGCATTAATCATAACATGGTTGTAATCGCCAAAAGTTAAACGGGTTAATTTTTTACCATTTAAGTTTACACTATAGTAATCTTTACGTGCTGTATTTTCTTTGCCTCTTGCAGTAAAATAAATAATGCCTTTTTGTTCGTCCACATAATTGAGTGCAGTAACCGTAAAATTTCCGGTAGTAACTGCATTCACCAATTTGCCCTTCATATCATAATAATACAAGTGTTTCCAACCAGTTGCATCACTAAATAATAAAAAGCCTTTGCCATTATTTAAGAAATGGATACGCTCGCCATCATCTTCTAATTGAACCCAAGTTTTTTGCTTTTCTACATAAAACTCTGCAATATCACCGGTAGCAGTATTTACTTCATAAATTTTTAATTCATCTTGGCTACGTGGCATCCATTGAACCAACAAAGCACTGCCATCGGGTTTCCAATAAGGCAATCCAAAATACTGGTCTTGATGCTCGTCTATTTTTGTCCAAGTAGTATTACTCCCTTCCGGTGCAACAATACCCACTTTTACTAACGGATTAGGATCGCCTACTTTTGGATAACGAGTATTTTCTACTTCGCCATGTAACCCTTTTGCATTGGTAAGAGTAAATACCGGAACCTTGGTTTCATCGCTATGAAAAAATGCAATTTTCTTGCTATCGGGGCTCCACCAAAATGCACGATACTGACTAGATCTTCCCAAAATTTCTTCCATATATACCCAACTTGCAAAACCGTTTAAGATAACGTCTGTACCATCGGTAGTAAGCTGTGTTTCTTTTTGCGTAGATAAATTAACCGTATATAAATTATTCTTTTTAGTATAGGCAACATACTTCCCATCCGGACTAACCGTTGGATTAACTTCTTTATCCTTATCGTTGGTAAGTTGAACATCTTTACCATCAATCTTAACAAATAAATCATTATTACGA
>JBMOEQ010000273.1:0-4227 GCA_049314655.1 Ferruginibacter sp.
GCGTTATCTCCATTTATCCATTGGTCGGTTGCGTTAGTAGGCATTGTATTGTTAGGCTTATCTGTACTTATAAATTTCCGTATGGTACGTAAATTATTATCGCGAATTTAATGGAGAAATTTTATCTCGGAGATTGAATATGCCAATTGTTCAACCTTAGTTCATCTACGGTTCAACCAACGTACAACATGGCTTATAAAGTTGGTAAGTTTATAAAGTCTCTGCACTTCGCAATGGTACGTGTCTTCACGTACCACATTTGCTCAAATCCCATGAAAAGAAAAAATACACCTAATCAATAGTTTGCTAACTAAACCCTAAACTCCTAAACTCCTAAACTAAGTGTATAAAGTGTATAAAGTTTCTACAGTTCAACCTCTGTTAAACCACCGTAAAACCAATGTTCATCTACCGTTCAACAATTGTTCAAACTCCATTCAACCCCTTAAGGGTTGGGTCACGATTTGCTATGCTCCTTTCTTTATTAAAATTTAATCCTTTCAGGATTATTTCTAATTGGAAGTCTGTTTAATTCTAATGGAGAAATTATATCTCGGAGATTAAATACAACAATTGTTAAACCATAGTTCATCTAGGGTTCATCCAACGTTCAACTTGGCGTATAAAGTCTCCACACTAAACCCTAAACCTCTAAACTACTAAACCCTAAACCCTTTCAAAAACTACTGCCGCCCCCTGCCCCACTCCAACACACATTGTAGCCAATCCATACTTACCCCCACGTTTTTTCAATTCATGCAATAATGTTGTTGATATCCTTGCACCACTAGCTCCTAATGGATGTCCTAATGCAATAGCACCGCCATTCACATTTACTTTTTCTAAATCCAATCCTAAATCATGCATACAAGCTATAGACTGAGATGCAAAAGCTTCATTTAATTCTATTAAATCCAAATCATTTACGGTTATGCCTGCACGTTGTAAAGCTTTTTGAGTTGCCGGCACAGGGCCAATACCCATAATCGCCGGATCCACCCCTGCAACTGCCATGCCCATCACTCTTGCCATGGGTTGTAAATGATATTGTTTCACTGCCCATTCACTCGCCAACAACAATGCCGATGCGCCATCATTAATACCACTGCTATTACCAGCTGTTACGGTTCCTTCACGAGCAAATGCCGGTTTAAGGGTAGCCAATTTTTCTAAAGTAGTTGCCCTTGGATGTTCATCAACAGCAATTTCTAAAACTTGCTTTGCTTGCTCAATAATTACTGGAACAATTTCATCTAAAAATTTTCCGGCAGCTGCAGCTTCGGCATATTTACGCTGACTATCCACTGCAAATTGATCTTGTGCCAATCTGCTGATATTCCATTGCTGCGCTACATTTTCGGCTGTTTCGCCCATGGCATATGGATGATATGCTGCAGCTAATACAGGATTGGTAAAACGCCAACCCAATGTAGTATCGTAACACTGGTTATCTCTTCCAAATGCCGCAGTTTGCTTTGGCAAAACAAATGGTGCCCTGCTCATACTTTCGGCGCCTCCAGCAATATATAAATTACCATCGCCACATTGAATGGCTCGGGATGCATCCATGATGGCTTGTAATCCCGATGCACAAAGCCTATTTACGGTAACTCCAGCAACATTGTTTGGTAACCCGGCCAATAAGGCTGCCATACGAGCTACATTGCGATTATCTTCCCCACTTTGATTGGCAGCTCCGGCAATCACTTCTTCAATGGCAGCAATGTCAATACTGCGATTTCGGCTCACCAATGCTTTAATTACATGGGCCAACAAATCATCCGGTCTAATTTGACTCAACATTCCACCATATCTTCCAATGGGGGTACGTACGGCATCAATAACATAAACTGCTTCCATAATATTTTTAGTTGAAATTCAAACCCAAGCTTATTTGCAAGGATTGATACGATAATTTTTTGGGTTGTCCCGGCAGCATTACTTTCCTCATCTTCAGTGGCGTCGCACTCTTGTACAGTAGATTCTATACGCACCTCAGCCGTATTTAAAAACAAATCAGCAAGCAATCGGATATGCAAGATAAATAATAAAATCACTTGTGTAGCCTTTGGTCAAAGGACATTGGGTTTTGTATCTTTGCGTCATGACAACTTCGAAACAAAACATCAGACACCTTAGTCTGGAAGATATATTGGCTTATTTCCTCAGCATCGGCGATAAAAAATTCCGAGCCCGACAAGTATACGAATGGCTATGGAAAAAGAATGCCCAAAGTTTCGATGATATGACGGATTTGTCAAAAGAACTTCGGTTGCATTTATCCGAACATTTCACCTTGCCTGCCCTTACGGTAAATACAACCCAATTCAGCGGCGATGGCACGGTAAAATCAAGGTTTAAAACCCACGATGGCCATATGATTGAAGGGGTGCTCATTCCTACTGAAAAAAGAAATACAGCCTGCGTTTCCTCGCAAATTGGCTGCAGTTTAACCTGTAAGTTTTGCGCTACCGGCACTATGGAACGCAAACGCAACCTCGACTACGATGAAATTTACAACCAAGTAGCCCTCATCAACCAACAATCCGAAACCTCGTTCAATAAAAAATTGTCGAATGTAGTTTTCATGGGTATGGGCGAACCCTTATTGAATTATAAAAATGTACTAAAAGCCATTGAGCGTTTAATTGCAAACGATGGCATGGGTATGAGTCCCAAACGTATTACTGTTTCCACAGCCGGAGTTGCCAAACAAATTAAACAATTGGGCGACGATCAAGTACGCTTCAATTTGGCATTATCACTGCACGCTGCTGATGATAAAAAGCGCAATCAAATTATGCCCATCAACGAAAGCAATAGCATAGCGGTATTGGTGGAAGCATTGAATTATTTCTTCGAAAAAACTAAAAACGATATTACACTAGAGTATATCCTTTTTAAAGATGTAAACGACAGTTTGGAAGATGCCGATAACCTCATTAAAATTTACCGCAAAGTGCCTACACACTTAGTCAATGTAATTGAATACAACCCCATTGAAGGCGCTGCATTTATTAAACCCGATGAAGATGCCACTCAACGTTTCACCGATTATTTGGCCAAACATCGCGTTAATGTAAGGGTACGTAGAAGCAGAGGTAAAGATATTGATGCGGCTTGCGGACAATTGGCCAACAAAGGAAATTAGCCTTAACATTTATTTGTCATTTCCAATTAAACTTCGGGTTCCTTTAGCCGTCTATTGAGTATAAAAACAAGTATTATGAAAAAGATCGCACTAAGTTTAATCGCAATAACAACATTATTTCTGGCGAGCAATGCTCAAGAACTAAGAAAAAATCAGGAAAAAAGAAAAGGCAATCGTCAGGAGATGATGCAGAAAATGCAATTCACAGATGCTCAAAAAGCTTCTATGAAAGCCAATCGTGAAGCTTTTAAAAAATCGGTAGCCGATTTAGAAAAAAACGACAAAATCACTTTAAAGGATTATAGAAATCAAAAAGCCGAGTTGCAAAAAGCAATGAAGGAAAAGAATAAGGGTTTACTTACCCCTGAACAAAATAATCAAATAGAGCAAGCAAAAGCCACAAAAAAGGCCGAACATGAAAAAAGAGCAGCTGCCCATTTAGATAGAATGAAACAACAGCTCAATTTATCCGAAGCTCAAGCCAATCAAATAAAAAGCAATAGAGCCGAAATGCAGCAACAAAGAGCAGCAATTAAAAACAATGAAAGTTTAAGTGTTACAGAAAAGAAAGAAAAAATGATGGCCTTAAAAAGCAAACAAAAAGCTTCTTTCCGACAAGTACTTAACAAAGAGCAACAAGATAAATTAGCAGAAATGAAAAAACATAGAGCCGAAAAAAAAAGCCCTAAAGCATCAAAATAAGTGGACAAAAAAGTGGATTTAAACCGCACCTGAACATACCAGGTGCGGTTCTTTTTTTAGTCCCTATCAAACTCCAAACGCGGCAAAGCGGCAAAAAAACTGTACTTTGCAGCCTCATCCTGTTGTAAAAACAGTAAATCCTTCAAGTATGGCCAAGTCATTTTACGAGAAATTCTCCGGAAAAGTTAAAAACAGTGTAGTTAAAGAAACCATCAAACAGGCTAAAAAGAAAGCCAAAAAAGATCGAGCAAAAGCCATCGATCAACGTTTCGAAGAAAAAAGAAAAATGAAAGCCGCTGCTCATGCTTTAGCGGTTGAATTACGCTCTAAGCCTAAAACTGCAGGCAAAACAACTCCGGAAAAACCTTCCAAAA
>JBMOEQ010000274.1:0-4222 GCA_049314655.1 Ferruginibacter sp.
GCAAGTTGGGCCCGGTTTTTTTGCTTCTTTGAAAAAAAATGCATTGGGCAATAATCTATTGGCTGCCTCTGTAGTACTTACCGGTGTAATAGTAACCATATCTCTAGGCTTTTTTTCTGGAGAGCATATTTCTATTATGACTGGTGTAATGAGTGGTGCCGTTACAAATACGCCAGGCTTGGGTGCCGCTCAAGCAGCTGTAAAAGATTTGCATATATCCGGAATTGATAATTCACTGATTACTTTGGCTTATGCAGTTACTTATCCTTTTGGTGTATTTGGAATTATTTTTACGTTGTTAATTCTTAAAAAAGTTTTTAAAGTAGATTTGGATGCAGAACGAGAAATGCACCGTAAACTTAGTGTCATTCGTTCTAATCGCCCTGTTTCTATACATTTAAATTTAGAGAATAAAGGATTAATTGGGCAGCCGCTTCGTAAGTTGTTTGAACTTTTTAAAGATCCAATCGTAGTTTCTAGAATGTATCACGATGGTGATGTAATTACACCAACCCCCGATGTATTGATGAGTGAAAATGATGTGCTGCTTATAGTTGCGCCTAAACACGAAGTAGATCAAGTGAAATTAGTAATTGGCTCTGAAAGTAGGATGAATTTGAAAACAGATTCGGGCGATTTAATTTCTCAACATATTATTGTTACAAGAAATGAAGTTACCCATAAACGTTTGGGCGATTTAACCGAATTGCATCAAAATGATTTTACATTAAGTCGTTTAAATAGAGCAAGTATTGAAATGGTTCCTCATGGAAACCTGTACTTACAGTTAGGCGATACCGTTAAAGTTGTAGGTACTGCGGAAGGCGTTAAACAAGCCGAAGCTGCAATGGGCAATTCTTTGAAACGATTAGAAGTGCCCGATTTAGCACCAATTTTCATGGGTATCGTTTTGGGCGTTATATTAGGTAGTATGCCTATCCATTTCCCCAATATGCCTGTAGCAGTAAAGATTGGATTAGCCGGCGGACCACTTATCATAGCATTGTTATTAAGTAGGTTTGGTAGTGTATTGTATTTGAACAATTATACTACAATCAGTGCTAATTTGATGATCAGAGAGTTGGGTATAACCTTGTTCCTCGCCAGTGTAGGATTAAGTAGTGGTAAAAATCTAGCACTTGCATTTACCGGTGGAAATGGTTGGTGGTGGATTTTAATGGGTGCTGCTATAACCATGTTGCCATTATTGATTGTAGGTGTTATTGCACATAAATATTTCAGGAAAACCTATTTCGAAATTTGTGGTTTGTTGGCAGGTGCTTCTACCGACCCTCCGGCATTGGCATTTGCTTTGAAAATAGCAGGCAATGATATTCCTTCGGCTACTTACGCTACCGTTTATCCGCTTACGATGATTTTGCGTATTGTGGCAGCAGAATTATTGATACTGTTTCTAGCTTAAAATTGATTTCAATGAAACAGATTATTATAATTATTTTTTGCTTCGTATCAAGTTTTAAAATATTTGCACAAACACCTACTAAACAGGTTAATGTTCAATACCAATCTTGGTGGAGTATTAATACTACGGCTCGTTTTACCAAAAAATGGGGGATGATGTTCGATTTGCATGAAAGACGAAATGATTTCATGAAAAATGCTAGCTTTCATTTTGTACGTGTTGGTGCAACTTATTGGCTAAAGGATAACCTTTCTTTAAGTGCCGGATATGGGCATCTTTGGCTTGCTCCCACTAAAGCAGGTTGGAAAACATTTTCTAATGAAAACAGATTGTTTCAACAATTGCAGTTAACTACTCCCATTAATAAAATTCAATTTTTACAACGTTTACGTAACGAACAAAGATGGACAGAAATAATGGTGAACGATAAGCCTAGTGGTCAAATTAGATTTACCAACAGGGTACGTTATTTGGCTTCATTAACCATCCCAATTTTCAAAAGTAAACAAATGCCCGCTTTTGTAATTGCTGATGAATTGTTGGTGCATTTTGGAAAAGAAGTGGTATATAATACCTTCGAACAAAATCGAGTGTTTATTGGACTCAGACAAAAATTAACTAAAGCACTTTCGTTTGATATGGGTTATATGCTTGTAAGCCAACAAAAGTTTACAGGATATCAATATGATAGAAACCACACGTTTCGATTATTTTTTTATTATGCGCCCGATTTCAGACATTCAACTGTAGTGAAGAAAAAAATGTAAATATTGATTGAACAATAAAGATGTTTGTTGATAAAGCATTGAGCAATGCGAAGAAAGCTACCTGGTAATCAGTGTAGCTTTTTATTTTGTATGAAGTGCTGATAAAGCCACTGCAATTTGTGCCCCAATTTTTGCATTGTTTTTGATTAATGCAATATTACTTTCTAAACTTTCGCCGTGTGTATGTTTGGCAATATGTTGTAATAAAAAAGGTGTAATTTCTTTGCCTTTGATGGATGCTTTTTTAGCTGCTTCCAATGCATCGATAATATGTGTTTCAATTTCTTCGGGATTGGCTTCAAATGCTTCAGGTATTGGGTTCGCAATAAGTGCCGCACCATTTAAGCCTAATGCCCATTTGGTATGTAATAAAGCCGCAATCTCTGCAGGTGTATCTAATCTTAATGGCGTATTGAATGTACTTTTGGAAGCATAAAAACTAGGGAAAATATCTTGTCCGATGGTTATTGCCGGAATGCCTTTTGTTTCTAAATATTCAAGTGTTAATCCGATATCTAAAATAGATTTAATGCCTGCAGAAACAACAGCTACAGATGTTTCACCCATTTCTGTTAGGTCGGCTGAAATATCCATTGTAGTTTCGGCTTCGCGATGTACACCACCAATGCCACCCGTTACAAAAATTTTAATTCCTGCCATTGAAGCGATGCGCATTGTAGCTGCAACAGTAGTAGCGCCAGGTATATTTTTTGAAATAACATAAGGCATATCTCTTAAACTTACTTTCCAAACGCCTGAAGCTTGTCCAAAATATTCCAATTGCTCCTTACTTAAACCAACTTGACATTTGCCGTCTAAAATAGCAATAGTAGCAGGTATGGCACCATTTTCTCTAACTACTGCTTCTACCGCCAAAGCAGTTTCTACGTTTTTGGGCCATGGCATACCGTGAGAAATAATGGTAGATTCTAAAGCAACAACAGGTTTGCCTAAACGTAATGCATCGGCTACTTCTGGAAGTATATTCAATAAGGGATGACTCATTCGTTGTAATATTTGGAAACCAATTGCAATAATTTATCTTGATTCAAATGTGTTGCAATAGCTCCTTTTAATTGTAAAATTTCGGCCGATAGGGTATGGGCAGTCCTTAAACTATTAAGATTGTCTTTGCCATTATATTTCGAAAAAAGGAATCCCGAAACTGAGCCATCGCCGGCGCCGGTACAATCAACCACTTCGGTATCGGGTGCATGTAATTGCAAGGTTTCTGTTTTATTGTAAAGTGCAGAACCTGCAGCGCCTTTGTGCAACCAAATATATTGCACACCACGTTGTAGCAATTCTTTAATTTGCTCATCAGTAGTAGTGGATTGCGGACTGGTTAAAGCAGGTAATTCATCTTCATTGGGCGTAATAAGGTATAAGCCATTCAAATCAACATTGCAGAGTTTTCTTGCAGGGGGTACAGAAACCGGCTCAATGATTAATCTTATTTTATGTTCATTACTAAAACGAATTAACCAACTCATGGCCTCTACGCTAATATTAGCATCGGCTAATAAACTGGAAGCTGTTTTAAGTAAATCCTCATGTTGTTGAAGATATTCGGGCGTAATTAAATGTAATGCTGCATTCGTTAAAAATGCAGTAAACATAGAACCATCGGTATTGATGATGGCTGTGTATTTTCCGGTAGAAACAGGTGCTGTTAATGAAGCATCTAATTTAATGCCATTGTGCAAGCAAATTTGTTTTAGCCATTCTCCGTCGGCATCATTTCCAAAAACTGAAATCAACTGAACCGGAACATTGAGTAAAGAAAGCTGGTGGGCTATATTTCTACTTACGCCTCCGGCACTTCTAGTTACGGTTACTTCATTGGTGGTATGCATGAGCATAGTATCAGTTCCGTGGAAAAGGTCATCCACTAAGGCAGCACCGATACAAATTACGGGATTTGACATGCGGCAAAATTAAGCAAACAAATTTGTTTCAGCAGGGCAAAATATAAATAATTAATCTCGATGGAGTTTTATAAAATGTTGAATTTTAAAAGACTCGAATAAGT
>JBMOEQ010000275.1:0-4178 GCA_049314655.1 Ferruginibacter sp.
ACGTCCTTCTTTATCACTGTCATAAAGCACTATATCAATTTTTGAAACAGGGTTCGATACAGCCCATTTCAACCATATATCACCGATTAGGGTATTTATGGTATCATATATTGGATCTATAATTATACCCGGACAACCTCTTACCACAGCACCTGTATTTTGCATATACTCTCTTCGTTTACTTTCGGGCGAACCATGCGGATGGGTTAATTCTTTCCAGATATATTTAAAATACGAAACTGTTATTGAATTGGCTTCCCTATTACATGAGTCTAGATAATTTTTCAACAAATGATCGCCACTTTTTTTAATGGTAAACGCATTATACCCTTCACATACAATAGCTACAACAGCGCCTCTATCTAACCATAGCAAATCAGTACTGCGCAACACTTGTCCAATTTTTAAGGCTTTCTTTTGCGCATTTACCTTCACTTTCACATTTCCCTTTATCTGGTATATCAGGAAATTTTGTTGTGCATTACCTGCTAAAAAGCATAAAGCAAAAAAAATGGTTACAATAAGTTTCATCAATGATGAGGTTTATTAAACAATGATTTAAAATTAAATTTCTTTATAGCCCATTGTGCAAAACCTTCGTAAAAATATAAAACATCAACAGCAAGTACAATACCCACTAACGCGTACGAAAGGTTTATATAAAGACTAAAATATTTTGTAAAAAATATGCCGAGATAAATAAAAACAACTGTTAGAATCAATTGAATGGTTTTAGCTGCCAAATGAAACCAAATATGGTGTTCTAAATAATATTTCAAAATGAACGCCATAAAAACCCAGGTGAGTATTAAAGCAAATGTCCAATTTACCCATGCTGGAGTTTTCTTAATGTATTGATTACTTAAAATCATTGAAACGATATTGGCATGAATGATAACGCCATTCATATCCGGAATAGACTTTCCTACAAATTTTTCATTTAACGGCGTAAAATGTTTGTCTTCTATATTAGCCGGATTATTATTTACATAGCCAATTAAAACAACCTTATTATTCAACACATCAAGGGTGGCCTTTCCATTGAGTATATCTTGATAGTTGATAATAAAATATTGATCTTCTTGTCGCTTATAATTGATATACTCTAAGTTGTGCTTTCGCTTTTTAAGCAAATTAAAATTTACTTCATCGGCAACTTCCACAACAGCGGCAGCAAAGCTATTGTGAACCGAATCGCGAATGGTTTCAAATGGCGAAAAATAACGAATTACACCGGCTTTCTCTCCAACAAAATTCACATATCCGCTATGCGATTGTGGTGTGCTGAAATAATTGGGAAGTAATTCTTCTTTGTCTTCAAAATTCAATTTTTCGCTTAATACAATATTGGGGATGCCATTAATTGTTTTGTTTAAAGCACTATCTATAGCTGGTTCTTTTGGTCCAAGAAAAAGCACATCTAATCCAATTACTTTTGTTTTTGCCGTTTTTATTTTATTCAATACGGCAGCAATTTCAGTTCTATCGGCTTCTCCGATATTAATCACCACTATTTTATCATCTACCGCATTTTCTTTATGCGTTTTCAAAACTGCAAATGATAAATCATTGAAACTGATATCCGATAATGCCATCTTTAAAGGATCAAGGATATGCGTATTTAATGGCACTAGCGATAGTAATCCCATGAGCATAAAAACAGCTAGCGTTGCCCCTATTGTATCTCGTTTAAAAAAGTACTTCATGAAAATATTAATGCCTTGTTTTTATCGCTAAACGAACCAAAGTCCAAGTTGCCGGTGTTCCATTTTTTATACCCCTTGCAGCAGCTTCGTTACCCATGTTTAATAAAGAAGATAATGGGTTAGGATTTGCCGGCAAAGGATCTGCACCCCGTACCCCATCTTGATTGAAAATTTGATTATAACCGGTAATCGGTTCTTTTGATGCAATCAAAAAGTAGTTATCCGTACCTACTGGGTCGGCAGCTTCCATACCACTCATGATTTCGAATTTCTTAGTAGGCAAATTATCCTTGAAAAATGGAAACTTATTTTGGTTATTGCCATCGCTTGCACCCGGATAAATTAATTGCATTTTTCCTTTGATATCGATGGTAAACACATACACAAATTTGGTTTCAATTTTTTTATCCAAATAGTTTTCATCAGCTTCAATAGACAAGGCCAATATATCACCAATCTTAACTCCAGTTGCATCAATTTCTTTATTGGTTTGCGTATTGGTCATGGTTAAATGATACGGAAAAAATCCTGCATCTTTTGGTGCTGCAATGGTTAACCAACCTCTAATTTTCGACAATTTTAAACTGGCTTCAAATAAGCTGTCTACTAATATTTGATATTCATCATCGGTATCACTCGATAAAGTGAAATATCGCGATGCAATTGGCATTGATGATAAACTATCCTTTGTAGATATATCAGATTTCACTAAACCATAAGCCACATTATTGTTATCATCAATGGTACCATACAAAACATAATGTGCTTCTGACGAATTATTTACAAATTGTATCGTTTTATACTCACTGAATTTAGAAATAAGCCATTGGTTGAGTTTTGCTGTTGGGGGTAAATTCACAAATAAATTTTTGCCCTTTGCAAGTGCTGAAATAGATGCTACGGAATAATCTTTTAATGGCTTTCTTCCGGCAGCACCTTTTACATAATCATTACTGATGAAGGTATTATTGATTGAAGTGATGGTAACATCGGGTTCGGCTTTATCGAAATTATTCATCCACTTTACTTGTGTAGAATTTTTCAATTGTGCGTTTATACCGGCCAATTTCATAACGTCTGCATAACTGTATTTCCCATTAGGCACATAAATTTTTAATAATGGCGCATTGGATGAAACCCAGTTCGTTACTTCAAAAAGCAATCCTGGTTTTACATCTGCCAATGAACCTTTAATAACCTTCGCTTCTGATTGGGCAATGCTTAATACATTGGTAACTTTTAAAACAATAGTTCCATTGGCTCCTGTAAGTTCATTATCAATATTAATTCCGGCAGCATAACCACCTTGAATAACGATAGATGGCCCTTTCACAGAAAGCACTGAATACAATTTCTTTTCCGTAAGTTTTGCTTTGGAAATACCGAATAAAGTTTGGTTGAAACGTTCGGGATCTCCGGCTAAAACAGGCTCCTGACTTTTACCATTACTTTTTAAAATAGCCCTTAAACTGGTAAATAAATTTTGTGCAGATGCGGTGTTACTTTGTTGATCGATAGCTTTTACCAATGCAATGGTAAATGCACCATGAGGTGTTTGATTGTCATCAAATTGTTCTTGCGCATACTCATTATCCTGTGCAGCAGAAATAATTAGATACGTAGATTTTGTTCTGTTCTCGGGAGGTGTTGGCGCCGAATTATCTTTTGCATCGTAATTGCTTTCGGCAATAAACCTCGATTTAGATGGATAAATTCCACGAGCAATTGAACCACTATGGCAACAATCGAAAATGATGGTAAGCTTTACACCTTTATCTATAAAACGGTTGAACAGTTTTGCCAACTCTTTATCGCGAATATCAGATACGCCTTCCTTCCAAGTATCAACCGGAACCATCGATTCATCTTTATTATCCTTTTCAGCAGATAATGTATTTTTTACCTGACTGCCATGCCCTGCATAATAAATAAAAGCGATATCATTAGCTGCACTGGCTTCCAACAATTTTTCCATTCTATTGATGATGTTAGAACGAGTAGCATCATAATTGTATAAAGAATCTATTTGAGTTTCGGGGAAACCAAATCTATTTACAATCACTTCTTTAATTAATTGTGCATCGTTTTTACATCCATCTAAACTTGGCCAATTGATTCTTCCGGATGCTTGAGATACAGTTACTCCTTCCGGTGGTTCGTATGTATCTATACCTATTACTAATGCACGCTGATTTTGAGCAAAAGTGTTACCAACTGAAATCGAAAGTATGATTAACAGCAAGAAATTTTTCATGATGTACAATTTAACAATGAAGAAAAATCAATCCAATTAATACCACAAGGTTTGTTTGTAGGTGTAATCTCTACCTGATAAATTAAAGCGTTTTACGATGTAATTATTCTCATTATTAGGATCGGTACCTTTACGGAATAATACTAAATCAATTATTCCTGATAATCCGGTTAAACGTAAAGCAGCGCCTAAATCGGCATCATCTTTTACCTTCCAAA
>JBMOEQ010000276.1:0-4172 GCA_049314655.1 Ferruginibacter sp.
TATGAATAAGGCAAACAACATCACCAATAAAAAGAAGAGTATTGCAAAACTAAAATGTACCGTTAATCGAGTGCGTTTTTTTTGTGCTTCAGTTAAATCCGTTTTCCGTTTTAAGCCTAAAATATCTATACAAAAAGAAGAAGTTAATGCCGTTAAAGCACCGTCGGCACTAGGAAACAAAGCCGATATCAACCCAATTATAAAAATCACGGAAATGGCAACAGACAAAGTATTGCCCAATGCAATTGCCGGAAATAAATCGTCTCCTTTTACATCAATATGATGTTGTGCCGCATATAAGTACAACAATCCGCCCATTAATAAAAAGAGGAAATTCACCAACAACAAAATTGTACTTAATGTTAAGATATTTTTTTGCGAATCTTTTAAGGTACGCACGCTGATGTTTTTTTGCATCATCTCTTGATCTAACCCTGTCATAGCAATAGTAATAAATGCACCACCTAAAATTTGCTTCAGAAAAAATCCGGATGCTTTGGGATCGGTATTAAATAAGGTAGATAATTTATTTGTACTCAAAGCTTCCATTGCAGCACCAAAACTAAAATCAAGTTTATGCATAATCGTATAAATACAAACTATCAAACCCAATAACATAAATGTTGTTTGCAATGTATCTGTATAAACAATGGTTTTTACACCGCCTTCAAACGTATACAATAAGATGAGTACTAATATTACCAATGCCGTTACCCAAAAAGGCACATCCATTTTATTGAGGATGAAAATTTGTAAGATATTAACCACAAGATACATGCGGGCAGTAGCACCCAATGCACGAGATACAATAAAAAACAAAGCACCGGTTTTATAGGAAACTGGGCCAAAGCGTTTTTCGAGGTATAGATAGATGGAGGTTAAATTGAGTTTATAATAAATAGGCAGCAATACAAATGCGATAACGAGGTAGCCTAAAAAATACCCTATTACTACCTGAAAATATTGAAACCCTGCTGTACCAACAGTACCCGGTACGCTTACAAAAGTTACACCACTCAATGAAGTACCAATCATTCCAAATGCCACCAGCATCCAATTGCTGTTTCTATTGCCAATAAAAAAAGAATCGTTATTAGAATGGCGACTGGTAAAATAAGCTACAACAAGTAACAATACAAAATAGCCAAGTACAAAGGAAAATAAAACGAAAGGCGACATGTGGGGGTTGTTTATCTAAAAATAAAATTGAAAATAGAGAAAATCTTTGTGTCTTTGCTTATAATTAACAGAAGCCATGGATCAATTTAAATCAATTGCCGTTTTTTGTGGAAGTAAATCGGGTAATAATCCGGTATTTGAAAGCGATGCCATTGTACTTGGCCATCTTTTAGCCGAAAGAAATATTACCCTTATTTATGGTGGTGGAAACAAAGGATTAATGGCTGCAGTTGCCAATGCTGTTTTAGATAAACAAGGAAAAGTGATTGGCATCATCCCTCAAGTTTTAACCGAATGGGAACACCAGCACGAAGGCTTGACCGAATTGCTGGTTGTTGAAAACATGCATATTCGTAAAAGAATGTTGTACGAAAAGTGCGATGCAGCCATCATTTTACCTGGCGGTTATGGCACTTTAGATGAATTGTTTGAAATGCTTACTTGGAATCAATTGAGCATACACGATAAACCCATTTACATTTTAAATTCCGGTGGCTTTTATGACCATTTATTAGCGCATGCACACCATATGCACGAATCGGGATTTTTATACCTCGATCCTGCAAGCAGCATTACTGTTGTAGATACACCTCAGGAAATTTTTGGACAAAAATAAGTCGGCAGTTCAAAGCTTATTTAGCGGCACGTTTATAAAAATAATAAGCAACTATCCCAAAAATAATATTGGGAATCCACGATGCTAGTAAAGGCGGAAAACTACCCTTTGTGGCAAACACCAACGAAAATCTTCCAAATAAAATATACAGCACACTAATAACTACGCCAACGGCTAAATGAAAACCGCTGCCTCCTCTAACTTTTCGGGAAGCCAATATTGCGCCTATTAATGTTAATATGATAACAGAAACAGGAATAGCATCCCTGTTGTAACGTTCTACCAATAAAGTACTGATACCTTCCGATCCTCTAATTTTCTCTAACTTGATTAATTCATTTAATTCTGATGTGGGCAATCGATCTTTCAAATATTCATCTCTACGTAAATCTCTAGGTTTAAAATTATATTTCATATCTAAAGATGCCAGCACTTTCACATTTTCTTTGTCGACTAAAACATTTCGTTCTGTAACGCGTGTTAATTTCCATTTGTTGGTAGCGGTATCCCAAGCGATATTATCGGCTCGTAAATTATATACCAGTTGGTTGTTGCTGAAACGCTGAATAAAGAACATGCCGCCGGTTTTGCTAGTAGTATCGTAATACCGAATACCAGCGTAGGTGTTAGAATCGAGTCGGAAATAAAAATTTTGAGGAAATGCTTTTGATCCGGCCGTGCCCACCGTCATATCTATATACTGGCTTTGAAAATCGCCCCATTTTTCATTGGCCTTGGGTAACACAAAATGATTGCCTAACCATAAAACGATGGCTAAAAAAATACCGCCAATCCAATAAGGCAATAGAAAACGGCGCAAACTAACCCCACTACTTAAAATGGCAATCACTTCTGATCGATCGGCCATTTTTGCCGTAAAAAATATCACCGCTATGAAAACAAATAAAGGAAACAATAAAGCATCAATACGCGGAATAAACCCCAAATAATAATCCGTGATAATTTTAATGGCAGGCAATTTCGATTTTACAAAATCATCGGTTTTTTCACTGATATCCACTACTACCGCCACCACTGTAAATAGGATGAGACAAAAGAAGAACGCTATCAAAAACTTCTTCAGAATATGTTTGTCGAGTATTTTCATGAAACTGTGGCGCAAAGCTAATTGAAATAGCCCATCTGTTAAAATAAGCAAGGTTAAAGCAATCCGAAATTAAATTCCTGCACCTTAACAATTGTATAAATTAAAAAAAGCAGCTTAAAGAGCTGCTTTTCAATATTGCAATGAAGTATAATTAATTCAAGATTTTCACTTCAGTTCTACGGTTCATTTGGCGACCTTCGGGCGTATCATTTTCGGCAATTGGCTCCGTCATACCATATCCTTTTGAGGTTACCCTTTCAGGAGCAACACCTTTCATTAAAAGATAGGCCCTAACAGTATTGGCTCTGTTGGTAGAGAGGATCATATTGGCCGCTGCTTTACCAACATTATCGGTATGCCCGCCCACTTCAATAATTTCATCATCTTTACGTTTGAGGTATTCTACCAATTCATCTAAAACAGCATACGATTCGGGCTTAAGTTCTGCTTTTCCGGTTTCGAAAGTACAATTATCCAATACAAACGATTTTGGTGGTTCAAATTGAATATCTACTTTAAACGGGTTTTTATAATATTGATTTTCTTTCAATGCAGGAATATCCAATACATTATAACTCGTAGAATCATTAAAGCCTAGTATATAAATATCGTATTTGTCTCCGGCAGGTAAGCGCAACGAAAACTTTCCATTGGCATCACTCAAGCCTTGATATTCGCGACTTTTTTGTTGGCTTCTAAATACAACAATTTCATTGTTAAGCATAGCACCTGTTTTACCATCTGCAATGGTTACATCTACCGGCGCATCTTTAGGAAGATTCATGGGAGTTTGTGCAGATAGCATTGAAGCAAAGCAAAAAAACAGGGCAATAAAAAATCCTAGTTTTTTCATCATCAGTTATTTTAGTCGTTTAAAGATAGAAAAAAATGGTTGTGCTCTATGTTAAAATTTGAAACATATATTCTAGTTTTCAATTTCTATGCCATGAAACAATTCTATGTACATATTTATGTTAAATATCATTAACACAAACCTGCATCAACGTCTCTTCAAAAGCATTATCTGAGGCACTTCCGGCGTATTGCCATATTGATCTAAATAATACATTACTTCTTGATTATAGGCTTTTGCCAACCCTTTATACACTACATCTATGTAATAATCTTTTAATGCAGTATGGGGCAATACCATTTTTCCTGAGGTATTATACAAACCATATTTACGTTGATGTTGTACCATCCAATAACCTCCTGTAAACTTTATTGATCCATCAAATTCAATGGGTAAAATCAATTTATTTTCAGCAA
>JBMOEQ010000277.1:0-4095 GCA_049314655.1 Ferruginibacter sp.
CCAACTGAAATTTTGGGCATAAAAAAACGACACTCTTTATAGAATGTCGTTTCGTTGTGGGAGCACACGGGTTCGAACCGCGGACCCTCCCGACTTATATGTCGGGATGATCTAAACCAACTGAAATTTTGGGCATAAAAAAACGACACTCTTTATAGAATGTCGTTTCGTTGTGGGAGCACACGGGTTCGAACCGCGGACCCTCCCGACTTATATGTCGGGATGATCTAAACCAACTGAAATTTTGGGCATAAAAAAACGACACTCTTTATAGAATGTCGTTTCGTGGTGGGAGCACACGGGTTCGAACCGCGGACCCTCTGCTTGTAAGGCAGATGCTCTAAACCAACTGAGCTATGCTCCCTTTTTTGTTTCGGATTGCAAAGATAAGGGCTTTCCTTTTTCAAAAAAATATTTTTGAAAGAAAAATCTAAAAAAATAAAAAAAAGGATGGTTACTGTAATTGATTGGCCGTTCTATTGGAAGGTGCTTTTACAAAATCGCGAGGATATCTTTTAAAATAACGCCATAAAATGCCCATGAATTGAGGATATTCACTTAAATGAATGCCCCTACTTTTTACAGCTACCAAGAAAGCTAATCCAAAACTTACTGCAAAGTTTAAAAAGCCAATACTAAAAACCCCCATTAAAGTATAGATGATTTCTTTTGTAGAAACGGCATTATCTAAGCCCAAAAATCCAATGGCAACATTTGCGGCAGAAATGGTAATATGTCGGATATCAAAAGGAATACCAAATGTTTTTCCTAGAAAACCGGCCATGCCTAAAAAGAAACCTAATGCAATATTTCCAATTAATGCACCTAAATTATTTTCAATGTAATTGATGATACGATACTTCCGCTTTTCACTAAAATTTTTCTTAAAAGAGGAAAGCATTTTTACCCTTTCTGCAACGCGACCATGAACAACATAGTTTTCCATATAACCGGCAATCAACCCACTTAAGAAAAGGAAAAATCCGGTGAAACAAGCATACAATAAAGCCATACTGTGAAAAGGCTGTTGCGCTACTAGTAAATCATGGGCAGCTGCACCTTCAGCAATTTTTACACCGGTGGTTAGAAAAAATAGCGCCGCTAATACATAGGTAAGTGGAAAAACAATGATTAAATTTCCAACAAATGAAGCCAATTGTGTTCTACTCACTTTGGCAACAGTGATGGCTAAGTTTCTTAAATCGGGCTCTTCACCTACCTTCTGTACATCGAAAGAACTGGCCACATTATTGGCTGTATATGCAGGTTGTTTGGTAGCTAGGGTTGATCCGGTATCTTGAATCAAAATAAAACCCAATGAGTAATTGGTACTATATAAGAAGCCATGCCAAAATGGTGGGATGGATAGTTTTGATAATAAGTTTTTTATGATACCTATGAATGAGATAATAATTCCCCCTCCCATGGCACTTCTAAACATGCGCCAAAATTCTTTTCGGGTGGTGGTTATAAATTTTTCACCTGTACGTCCACCATGCTCAGCAATTTGATACGCCAAGTATCCTGTATTTTTACTGATAAATTCACGAATTGAATTT
The DNA here is from genome assembly GCA_049314655.1 of Ferruginibacter sp. GTDB lineage: Bacteria > Bacteroidota > Bacteroidia > Chitinophagales > Chitinophagaceae > Ferruginibacter. The sequence continues at coordinate 1,560 of JBMOEQ010000277.1, forward strand.
TTACAATTTTCATTTCGAACAACCGTTTTAAAATATTCTACAAACCGGTCGGTATTAAAATTATTATCAGCATCTATAACATCCAAAATGATAAAGATTCTATCAATCTGCTGTTGTAACCTACTTAAAATAAATGTTTGCGCTAAACTAGTACCATAGCGGTTTCTTTGTTCTCGAATCCATTGAATAGTTTGATTGCAATTGTGTAATGTTTCCTGAATAATGGCCAACATCAATTTGCCTTGCTCGCTATTATGTGCATTCCCTTTTAGTTTTAGAAAGTCGATCACCAACCTATTTTGCTCTATAAAAGGGAATATGGCGTTTTCGAAATTTTCATATCGCTCGGTAATTTCTTTTTCTAAACCCAATGTGGTAATTCGATAACTTAAAAATTGAAGGGATTGTTTTAATTGCCCAATTAATTTCGACTCGGTAAGATTGATTTGAATCCCCAATATTTCAAAAAACTCAATCCACAACTGTTTGTCTATCGCTTCCACCCACATGAAATCGTATCTCTTATAAAACAATCTATTGATAACAAATAAGAAGTCATCCTTTCCTTGAATAGCCGGCAAAATTTTGTGTTTGATTTTGCTCATCAATTCTTGTACAAAGCCTCTACTGCTTACAATACCACTTTCCGAAAGCGCCGGAACAATATTGGTATTTAAAAATTGGGTTAACAAAGCTTTCCTTAAAGAAAAAAGAAAGGTTCTATCTTGTCCTATTTGATACAACAAGGCCTTAAATCGCAGTTCGGCTTGAGCGTAATTTTTATGATGATCGGGCCTGATTTTCTGAATTAATGCAGTTAAAAAGTCTAAGCTCCTATTAGGGGTATGTAAAGGCAAAACGACAGCTTGTTGCTTTTTCGGGGTACGAACTTGGTCTTTATTTTTCTTATTAATTCGGAGCATAATGGAAATCACTGAACGCAGTAACGCATAAATAGGGTGTTTCTATATGTTCAGACAGAAATGAAGCTTAAAATGTTGCATTTAAAAACGAGCCGCTTGAAAGAAATTGAATTTTCAGCCGTTTATCGTACAAATCCATAAAAGTGCAGATTTGATATCGTTCAATTCAGCTTTTTGGCTTTATTTTACAGCCAATATGAATAGTGAACAAACACAGATAGAAGCACAAGAGGAAGTGTTAACCGATGTCATTGAAACTTGGCAGATTGTGGTTTGGAATGATGAAGTAAACACTTTTGAATGGGTGATCGAAACCCTAATAGATATATGTGGACATACCGATGAGCAAGCTGAACAATGTGCTATGATCATACATAATCAAGGAAAATATGCTGTAAAACAAGGTCTTTATGAGGTTTTAAAACCCATGTGCGATGCCATTACCGAAAGGGGGATTGGTGCTACTATTGAAAGTTTAGTGGCTTAAAAAATGGCTATTAATTAGCTCAAAGCTTTACGGAATCAATTCATTTTGTGCTTTGAACCGTAATTTTCTTCCAGTTTTTGAGTACGACTTGCAACAACAAAAGAATCAATTCATGAAATTCAATATTATTTATATAACATTGAGTGATGCAACCTACCATTTATCTGTTGTTGATTGCTTTAGGCGCTTTGCTCATTTTAGCAATATTTCACCTTACCATCTATTTACAACAAAATGATAAAGCCTTTAGAAATTATGCCTTTTATCTTTTTGCGATGGCAGGATTTAATGTCATCAGGTTATTAGATGCACGTTTAACCAATATCTACCCACTTTCATATTATACGGTTGGCACTTTAGATCCTATTTTCTCGAATTTAGGTTTATTGTTTTATGCAAATTTCCTTGGCGTGGTATTAAATATTAAAAAAGGAGACAAGATTTATTATAATTCTTGGAAGACATTGCAATACTTTGTTGCCGGTTTTGTGGTAATTTATTTGGGGTTAAGAATTAGTGGTGATCAATGGCAATTGGCCACTTCAGTAATCACCATTGCAAGCTTTTGTGGTTTGCTTTTTAGTTTATTGATGTCTATTCGATTATTCAGACAACGAAATGAAATTTTTTTTCAATTAATTATTGCCGGAACATTAGTATCGCTTGTAGGTGTGCTTGCTGGATTAGCGTATAATGTTTTTGTTGTTCATGAAAGTTTAGCCTTTGGAGGCATGTATTTTCTTGAAATCAGTATTTTGATAGAAGCCATATTTTTATCTGCAGCTTTAGGATACCGATTAAAATTAGCTTCTCAAGAACGTACAAAATATCAACTCGCTTTATTAGATGAAACCCAGAAAAGAGAAGTTTTAGCCGTTCACACTGCCGATTTATTAAAAAAACAATTGGATATTCAAGAAGTGCAAAACCGCATTAGTAAAGATTTACACGACGATGTTGGCTCTTCCTTAAGTAGTTTACAAATTTACAGTGCACTTGCAGCAAAGTATGTTGATACGGATCCCAATCAAGCAAAAAAAATGTTGGAACAAATAACAAATAATACTTCCGACATCATGGAAAATATGGGCCATATTGTTTGGGCTATGCAACCAATGGAAGATCA
>JBMOEQ010000278.1:0-4090 GCA_049314655.1 Ferruginibacter sp.
CTAGAGATATAAGTAAAATTAATCAATATTATAAATTTTTGTCATGTACTTAGCTTCCATCAACAAATACATCATTCCAATAGTCACACAATCCATCTACAACAAACTTATTGAAACCCCTGGAGATTATACAACACTAATCGAAACCTTTATCAAACCCTGCATTGCCTTCTATGTAAAATACCTCCATACCTACCAGCTCTCGCTCGATGCAGGCATTACACAAGTTGAGTTTCTTAAAAACTTAGCTGCTGAGGTCCTGGCAATAGCACAAGATAAAGAAGTGTTATTATTAAACTACGTCACAGCCACCTACTTTCCACCAATAACCCCAATACCCACAACCAAAACCCTTAAAAACGGATTTTTATTATGACAACAACAAAAAAACATCAATCATTATCACTTTCAATCAGTGATTATTTGTCTGCAAACCCTGAAGCTACGTCTTATTCGGTTCCTTCTTTTTCTGTAATTGGTCGGCAATTTTTGACTTTCCAGTTAAATTTTCAGGAATTAAACGCTTCCGATGCAGTTTTAAAATTAGAACAATCTCTCGACAATACCAATTTTTGTGACTTGCTCGACTGCCTTGGTTCCCCTGTTTCAATTGCATTGGATGAAGACGATTCTTCCGTAACATTAAACCTGACCATCATCAACACAGCTTTTATAAAAGCTACCATTACCTTCAATTCCGTAACCGAAGGCTATCTATCCAGCTATATCTATTTAACTACTTAATCCCCACTGCCCAAGTTCCTCCCCATTCAGTAGATGTGGTGGAGGTTCTCATTTCCCAGGCTCCTCTCCTTTTAGAGCCTGTCCCGGTTCTTAATCGGGAAGAGGCGGGGGTGAGGTTCTAATTCGTAAAATTCGTAAAATTCGTATTACCATGTCAAATTCAAAATCTTTCACCATCCACTCCCACGAAATCCCACAAACTATTCAAAAATATTTGAGTGATAATAGTATGTATCCTCCTGCAAAAGGCGATTTATCCATTACTTTCGATGGTATCGAAAACGCTGATTTGTTGGTTGGAGATGCATCCAATGTTGAGGATTGGAATCAATTTTTTATGCTGCCTTTTTTTGGCACACCTTTCAAATTTGTCAGCATTATTGAAGATACCGTCACCCTTTCCGGCGGCCAGGACATCCGGCTAAGACCCAGTTTATTTGGCAATCAGGATGCTTTAAGCAATACTATTTTAGAAATCAATGATCAGGGTTGTATTATCGAAGTGGGCTACGATTGCTTTGGCGATGAACAAGGCTATGGTTGTGGCTATCTTACTTCAGTAACAATGCTAAATTGCAGAATACTTTCTTCCTATGCTTTTAATTATTGCTGGAACCTGGAAACAATGAATTTCCCTTCTTTAATCATTGCAGGTGATTCTTGTTTCGAAGATTTCTGCTACAATACTTCTTTCAACATGCCATTATTGCTATATGCCGGTGATAGTTGTTTCAGAGGTTCAGAATTTTTAAACGTAAGTTTGCCATCATTAAAATTTGCTGGCGATTATTGTTTCAGAGGTAATGATATTGTTTCTATTGATATACCAAAAGTAGAACAATTAGGCATGTCAGCTTTTTATAATTGTGTTGAACTTAAAAGTATCGAATGTCCTTTGCTTACTTCCCTTCCTGATAATTGTTTTCAAGGATGTTCAGCTTTAGAAACCATAACTTTGCCATTAGTTACATCCTTAGGCGAAGATTGTTTTTATGGATGCGATGCACTTGAAACGATTAATCTACCCTTAATTGAATCCTTAGAACATGAAGCTTTCAGAGCGCTGGCTTCATTAACAACAATCAATATCCCCAATCTTAAAACGGTAGGTGATAGTTGTTTTTATCAATGCACGGCTGTCGAAACCTTCGATTTTCCAAAATTAGAAACAGCAGGCTCTCAAGCTTTCGTTTATTGTACTGCTTTAACCGAAATTGACTTTCCTTTGCTTACTTCTATTGGTACATATTGCTTTACAGGTTGCAATCATGTTGTTTCAGTAGATTTACCTGAATTACAAGCTGTACCCGATTATGCATTTATGAATCTTGCTGCATCTACTACTTTTAATTTACCATTAATTGAATCAGTTGGTAATAATTCATTTGCTAATTGTGAAGGCTTAGAAACTTTAGATTTTGAATTACTCGAAACCATAGCTGCAGGTGCTTTCTCTGGATGCTCGGCTTTAGTCACAATCGATTTGCCTGCATTGCTTTCAGTTGGCAATGGTAGTTTTGTACAATGCGCAGCACTCGAAATTTTCAATACCCCATTATTGGAAAATTTAGGAACTTCTACCGACAATAACAATGTATTCGATAATATCGAAGATAATGAAATTGCAATGACTGTTCCCGCTGCTTTATTAACTTGCTACAATGGAGTAGCCGACCGTGACATTCAAGCCCTGGGTGAATTAAATACTTTAACCGTGAACAATGTATTGTACGATCCCAAAAATTATTTACAACTAACGATGAATGTTTACGACACATCTATGACTGATCCAACCCTTGTGGCCGATTGGAATACATTTTTCAATCTTCCTGCAAATGGTAATCCATTTACTTCTGTTGTAGTTACGCCAACTGTGGCAAAACTTTATGGAGGTTCCGGTATTACCTTACATCCTACTTTCAATCATGCATCCGATTTTTATAAATTCGAAGATTTTTGTGGTTGCATCGTAGCAGTTGCAGCCCAGGGATTGCATTTATTAAATAAACTTATGGCAGTTGATTTACATGCAGCCGAAACCATTGGTGATGAATGTTTTGATGGATGTTCTGTATTAACTTCAATCGATTTATCTGCTTGTACCGCTTTAGGCTCCACCACCGGCGATGATGATGTTTTCAATGGCATTACGGGTAAAAATATACAACTTTTAGTTCCACCGGCTTTATTGACGTGTAACAGCAATCAACCCGATGGTGATATTCAATATCTTACAAATAATAATACTGTTTTTATTAATGGAGTTCCATCCTGATAATTATATTTTAAATTTCTAAAAAATGGAAGAATTAACAACCGAACAAATAGAAGCCAAGCTTTCTAAATCAATCGAAAAAAACAAAGCTGCAATTAATCAGCACATTTTAAAACTTCAAGCCAGGTACGATCAAGCCGAAGGATCCGAAAAAATCCGTTTACAAACCCTTATCGACCGCCACACCGCCTACAAGCAAGAGCTTGATGCAACAGTCATCAACGACCTTGTTCAAACCAGCCTTTCCAAACAAACCGAGAGGCTAAACAAACTAAATCTCAAAACTCAACCCGACATCTCAAAATCCAAACTACCCAAATAATTCGCATAATTCGCAACAATTCGTTATAATTCGCAACAATTCGTATCAATTCTTATTCCCATGTTTTCTGCTACATTCACAAACATCGCTTCCACCTCCAACATCTCCAAGTTCATTTGCCTGGTATTAAGTTTTTTTGCACCTTTTTCATCTACAATTTACTTCCTGGTCCTTTTGATTTTGATGAACGATTTCACAGCCATTTGGTCCGATACCCACACCGCCATTCAAAACGTCAAAGGATTTCGCAATAAGTTCCGTCAAGTTTTTTTGATACTGGAGAGCTTTAAATTCTCCCATACCCTCGAAAAATTTCTTTTTTACACCATTACCATTACCGTACTTTTTTATTTCGACACCCTGGTACTCCATACCCTCCCGTTAAATTTCAGCGGCTTAACTTCATTCTCCCTGGCCAGCATTGCTGCACTTTTAATCTCAATCTCCGAACTCACAACCATACTAAAAAACATTTCCCGTATAACTGCCATCCCCATTCTCAACAAACTAATGAAAATATTATCCTCCTCTAACAAAAACCTTTTCAATAAGAGTTAGCATTTCCTTTTTCATTTTTACCCAATAATTTTTACTTTTAAATTAATTGAAGGCTTTCCTTAGGTTTAGCCTTTTTTTTATTTCTTTTCTTTTTGCATTTAAAAATTGTATATTTGTAAAAAATACCACACATGTTTATTAAAGTACTCCCCAATGTTCGGACAAATTTCGCAGCAAGTTAAGATGTTTTT
>JBMOEQ010000279.1:0-4085 GCA_049314655.1 Ferruginibacter sp.
TTGGGCTTAGAAAAAAGAACGGCAAAATATCAGATAGCTGCAACACTATATTATATGAAGTATCAAAATCAATTGGTATTAACCGGAAAGATCAATGATGTGGGTGCTTATACTCGTAACAATATCGACAAAAGTTATCGTGCCGGAATTGAAATAGATGGAAAATATCAATTTAATTCAATCATCAGCATTGCTGGAAATATTGCTTTCAGTGAAAATAAAATTAAAAATTTTACAGAGTTTATAGATGATTATGATAATGGCGGCCAAAAGACAAATATCTATAAAAAATCTACCATTGCCTATTCGCCTTCGGTTGTTGGTGGAGCTACACTAACCATTGCACCCATTAAAAATGCCGAAATACATTTGATAGGAAAATATGTTAGTCGCCAGTATTTAGACAATACCACCAACAAACAAAGAAGTCTTAATCCATATTACGTACAAGATGTTCGATTGAATTATACGTTAGAAAAAAAGGCTTTCAAGAAGATGGACATTTACCTTCAAATGAACAATATTTTCAACAAAAAATATGAAGCCAACGGGTATACATTCAGTTATATTTATGATGGCAATTTAACTACCGAAAATTATTATTTTCCTATGGCGCCTTTTAATATCATGGCTGGTATCAATATAGGTTTATAAAGTTTATATGGTTTATAAAGTTTGCATAAAAAAGCTGCAGTATTAGTACACTGCAGCTTTTTCTATGAGATGAACGCTAATTATACATTAAACTTTTCGCGCCAGTATAACATACCGCCGGTTAAGTTAACCACATTGGTAAATCCTTGCGTTTCTAAAAACAAACAAGCTTGTCCGCTCCTGTTTCCACTTCTGCAATAAATAATCAACTCTTCATTTTTATAATCTTCCAACTCGTCTATTTGTAAGGTTTGAATTTTACCCAATGGTACCAATGGTCCGCCAATATTGAATTCGGCATTTTCATGTGGTTCACGCACATCTACAATATGCACCTTTTCCCCTGCATCCAATCTGGCTTTTAATTCCTCTGCAGTAATTGTTTTCATGTTGATAATTGTTTATTTATTTGAGTTGAGTGAATCTTTTGTATAAATCATTTCTTTCGATAGCCACAAATCCATCACCATTCCAGGTTTAATGTAAACCAATTTATTTTGCTCATCAAAATGAGGTGGATTTTGACGATAAATAAATGCGCTTAATGTATCTGTTACGCCGGCATCTAAAACCGGAGATATTAAAATACCTAATGTATCTAATTGTGCTTTGGCTTCTCCATAAGTCATTCCGGTGAAATCGGGTACTACCAAATTTGTATCATCCAATCCACTTCCTATCACTAAACTAATTCTACTTCCCCATCTTACCGGAGCCCCTGCTGCTACTCTATTGCCATCAAATAATTGTTCTAAAACAGAACCTTTCATAAAATCTACGCGGTATGTAGTATCGCCCAATAACAAATGACTCCTTTGCAGGATATCCATGGCATAACTCAGATTTTTGCCTTCCAACTGAGGCATGATAATCATTGGTGGTACATAACGATTTACCGTTATGAAAACAGACCGATTAACCTTTACTGTTGAATTGGCATCGGGCAATTGTTTTAAAACCGTTCCTCGTTTGGCAGTATCTGTAAAAATTGAATCTTGAATGATAACTTCAAAACCTTTGTCTTCTAAAAATTTGATGGCTTCTTGGGTATTTTTTCCTGTAACTGTAGGTACAGTAAGGTATTCGCCATGTTTTGTAATCCAACCTAATAATTGAAGGATGATAAATACAATGAGGATACCTAGCGCTAATGCGGCTAATAAATTTACCCAAATGGAACGACTGGTAATAAATGTAAACACTATAAAAAGGTTTAACTGATCTAATTTAACTACTGTTGAACCAATGTGGTTTCAGTAGAGTTCAAATATCCGTATTATTTTTCAAAACAACTTTCTATTAATGCAGAGTAAAACTCCATTAACGTCCATCCCATAGCTTTTACTTGTTGAGGTACTATACTTGCGGCGCTTTGTCCGGGTACAGTATTAATCTCCAACATATAAGGTTTTGCTTGAGTTGCATCATAAATAAAGTCGATACGCACTACACCATTACAATTGAACACAGCATATACTTTTTTAGCGGCTTCGCTGATTTGTAATGCAACTTCTGCCGATACTTCAGCCGGAGTTACTTCTTCACTAGCGCCTAAATATTTGGCTTCATAATCGAAGAAATCTTTCTTAGAAATAATTTCTGTTATGGGTAATGTTATGATTACGCCTTTCGATTTAAAAACACCGATGGTAAACTCTCTGCCTTTAATAAATTCTTCCACCAAAACCTGGGTATCTTCTTTGAATGCTTTTACTAATGCTTCGGGAAGTTCGGCAGCAACATTTACTTTACTCATACCAATGCTACTTCCGCCATTATTGGGTTTTACAAAAACCGGCAATTGTAATTGTGCAGTTATGGCTTCGGTTGTTACCGGAATATGTTTAAATAAATGCATGGACTTTGCCACGTTTATGCCGGCAAAAGCAGCAACAGCAACTGTATAGCGTTTATTAAAAGTTAATGCAGATGTTGCAGCATCGCATGAAGTGTAAGGAATATTTAAACAATCGAAATAACCTTGCAGTTTTCCATCTTCACCTGGAGTACCGTGTAAACCTACTAATACTGCGTCGAAAGAAATTTTGGTTCCATCTACAGTTATAGAAAAATCGTTTTTATCTACCGAAATTTTATTACCCGATGGTGTTTCATAAAACCAACCACTAGGGTGTATATCAATGGTATAGCAATTCCATTTATGAGGATCAATATTAGCGGCAATAGTAGCAGCACTTTTGTAAGAAATTACAGATTCTCCGGAATAGCCTCCTGTAATCAAGGCAATATTTTTATTCATAAAACGCATTAAAAATGAAGCACAAATAAAAGCTTTAAAACACTAAGTTTTTGCTAAAATCTTTATGTATAAATGAATTGAATGGTTACTATTCACCGATTCCTTCGTTTCCGGTATCCAACACAAATTTCCAACCGCCATTGGTTTGTCGTTTCCAAATGCTGAGATAGGTTCCAAAATGCGTAGTATCACTGTCTTTTGGACGAATAGAATAAATGCCGTAAGTATACCCTAAATCGCCTGATTTTGCAATGGTAGCGCCACGAGGTTCCCATGTCATGGTGTAGGAAGAATCGTTGCCTTGACTAATATAATCTATGGCATCGGCACCCGATAATGGAAATGTATGTGGGCGTAATAAAACACCATTGCTATCTATATATTCCATATAAGCAGCACGCATACCCTTGGTTTCACTGAGTTTAGAAAAAGATCGATCGGTTTCCATCATTTCATTTTTCAATTCAATGATATTAATCGTTTCTTTCTTTTCCTTACATGCCAACAAAAGACAAGGCAATAATCCTAAAACGAAAAGTTTCTTCATGTATAGCATTTTCAACAACAAATTCTAAAAAAAAGCGAAAACAGTCCTACTGTCTTCGCCTGAAGTTAAGTTTAATTGTATTAAACAGTCTGCAATTAGATGTGTAATTTTGCTTTTTTAGCAGTTAATTCATCTACAGTTTCTTGATATTCTTCGTCAGCAACGCAACAATCAACCGGACAAACAGCTGCACACTGAGGTTCTTCATGAAACCCTTGACATTCGGTACATTTGTTTGCAGTGATATAATAGGTGTCTGAACTAATAGGTGCATTTCTTTGATCTGCATCTACAACTGTTCCATCTAATAAAGTAAAAGATCCTTTTACAGTGGTTCCATCGGCAATTGCCCATTCTACACCACCTTCATAGATTGCGTTGTTAGGACATTCGGGCTCGCAGGCGCCGCAGTTGATACATTCGTCGGTTATTTTAATAGCCATTGGTTTTGATTTTAATGAGAGGATTAACGAATTTTGATATAAATTAAATTAACGGCATGAAATTACGAAATCGAATTGAAATATTAAAAAGACTGGGAAATTATCTTACCGAAAATTCTGCCGATTGGCAAGCCCAAAAACAGCAAGCGTCAATCGTGTCATTTCGGTCATTCTCTCACTG
>JBMOEQ010000280.1:0-4080 GCA_049314655.1 Ferruginibacter sp.
AGAGATAAAATATAAATCCAAATACAATCAAATACGTAAATACGCTCATGGTATTGAGCATACCCGAAAATTTAATGATATTGCTTATCGTCCATTTGATTTGCACAAAAAAGAAATGAGCAGAAGTAAAGGGACTAATCAATTTTTCTTGAGCATAGGTTGGTTCATCCCAATAAGAAGTAGCATCAACAAAAGGAGGTTCGGCAATCATTTTTCTGGTATCACTAATGCCCGGCGATAAAAACCAACTGGTATTTAATTTGCCGGCATTGTTAATTCTAAAAGAACCGTATTTGCTTGAAATGGCATAGATATAGGGTGTAGTGAGTACAAAAAATACAGCAAAACCGATGCTCAATTTTTTTAGTAAAATTTTCCAAAGATTGGGCGTTTTTTTTATACGTAGTAACACATATAAGGTGATACTAAAATGTACCAGATAAAAGGGCAGACTATAGGCTTTAGCATAATAACAGAGTGCCGATAATATGGCCGCCAAAATTATTTTATAATTGTTTTCAATAAAGTTTTTGCTGAGGATCGTATTAATGTAAAGTAGCAATAGCCAAAGTTGTAATAAATCGGCACATAATTCATAGAATGTAAATGAAATAAAAAATACTGCAAGTATAAAAGGGTAAACTGCTTTAAATAATTTGGGCAGTTGAAATGTATTGAACAATTTAAAGGCAGTAAACAAACTCAATAAACCCAATACGCCGTTAAAATATTTTGCAGCAATAACTGGGTCAAATCCGGCTTTTATAAAGGGCATTAACGACCAAGAGATGAGCGGACTCCAATAGCCATTCAGCGCATCCAATGCATGGCCATTTAAATAGCGTTCGGCTACATGAATGTAGGATATAGCATCAATATCTAACACATATCGGTAAGTAGGGAAGAGGAGAAAAAATAATACCACATACAATGCTGCAGCCGCTGTTTGATAAATCCTATTCATGTAAACAAGATACATATTTTGTGATTTATCAACAGGTTAAAAATATATTGGATTACATTTTTTCATTTATAGATTATAATTATATTTGAAAAAACGCACCCATGATGATTAAAATTTTTGCACTTGTTGCATTGTTTCTTACTCAATTTAATCCTACCGAAGTATTGGTTAATACAAAGTGGGAAGGCTCACTTAATATCCCTACTGAAGTAAATGGAGGTATTGAATTTAAAAAAGATACGATGTATATTATGTATGAAAATAATATCGTTGAAACCATGACGTACAAAGAAAAAGGCGATTCTTTGTTTATTCAAAAAGTAAGCGGTGGTAGTCCTTGCGAAGCAGAATTAGGCACCTACACCTTTAAAATTGCGTACGATATTTTGGTGTTGAATCTAGTACAAGATAATTGTTCCGAACGCAGCGAGGCATTTTCGCCAGCCGGTTATAAAAAAGTAAATTAATCTCAAGCATTTTTATTCGGGAATAGCAGCTGATAAACCATTGATCACTAAGTTGAAATATGCTGGCGCATGTATCAATTTGCTGCCATACCAACTAAAAAATTCACCATCTACCAAACGGATGGAACAGTTGGGTAAAGCTTGTTTCAATTCGGATATATGTTTTTCCTGAAAGGGGTAAGGCTCAGATGATAATAAAAGTAATTTGCAATCTCTTGCTTTAATTTCATCTATTGTAATATGCGGGTATCTTTCTGTGTCGGCAAAAATATTGATGAAGCCACATCTAATAAGCATATCGTGAATAAAACTATCATAACCCACAGTCATATAAGGGTTTCTCCAAATTAAATAAGCCGTATTTACCGAATTTAGTTTTGAAAGAGAAGCAAAAGCTTGTTCAATTTTTTCATTCAGAAGATTTGCGCTGGTAACCGTATGTGTAATGATGCCTATGTTTTTAATCATCAGAAGGGCATCGGTTAAATTGCAAACATCAGTAACATAAACGGGAAAATCTGCTGCTAAAATTTCTACTTGTTCTTTTGAATTTTCTTCTTTATTGGCAATGATGAGGTCGGGTTCTAGTGCCCGTATTGCATCGATATTTAATTGTTTAGTACCGCCTATTATTTTTTTAGTATTTATCCAATGAGCAGGATGGATGCAAAATTTGGTAATGCCAACAACGTTTGCTTCTAAACCCAATGCGTATAGCAATTCTGATTGTGAAGGGACTAACGATACAATGCGTAAGGGTTTCTTATAAAAATATGTTGACTCATTTAGAAACATAAAAACAGCGGTATAGATTAAAAAACTCCCGCTTAGGTATTGGCCTACGGGAGTATTGGATGAAATTGAAATAATGAATACATCAATTTCAAAAATCGTTTTGTGGATCAGCCATAAATAATGGCGGTAATGGAAATTCTAATTGGGATATTGGATCTACGGGTGGTTGATCAATTGGATGAAAGGGATTAGCTTTCGGGATTTCATTGGTTATTCTAGGATAAGAAAAAGAGAAGTTGACTGATACTGGATTTCGTTTGACTTTTCAGTGATATTGGATATTTTAATCGTTGGTTTTTTCAGGATCATTGGATATGATTGATATATATTCAATATCAATCAACTTCTACTGTAAAGGTGCAACGAATTTTGATGTTGTACAAGAGCGTTATTGCTCTTTTTTCGTGTTGCTGAAAATACACGGAATATCGTATTTGTATCACGTAGTTTTACGATAATTCATCGTATTTCTTAAATAGCAAAATAATATTGTATATGTAATGCAAAGATTGATAGTAAAAGTTGGTAGATTGATAGTTTACTGCCTTTTTGTAGAGTTTGTTCTATGCGATAATTTGCAAGAAATTCTATTGGTAAAAAAGAGATTCAAAAACTGTTAGTTTAATTTTTTAGACGGCTATTCAAACCCATTCTATTTTATTCATCTTATAGCTTTGGCTAAATATTAGCGCTATACATATTCCTTAAAAAGAAAACTTCCACAGTTTTCGGTTGAAGGCTGTGGAAGTGAGTTTTTTGGAACCAACCCAAGTTGGTTTTCCTGGATTTTGAATAATGAGCTTTAGAAGCTCACCAAATACGGTGTATTTGGTTTCATGGTTGTTGGTCTTTGCGCCATCATCGCTTTTTACGGCATAGGCATTGGATATTGAATTCGGTTGGTTTTTTGGTTTGGATGCTTTTCAACAGCCGCACCGGATATTGGTTTTTTTAGCTTTTATGGGGTACAAGGACTAATGTTTGTGTTGGGGTTTTTCTCGCGAACAACACTTTTAGGATATTGGGTTTTATAGGTAGAAGTTGACTGATATTGGATCCTTTCGGTTAGCTTTTCAGCGATAATGGATTTAAATACGTTGGTTTATTCAGGATTTTTGGATAATGATTGATAAGTAATCTCTATCAATCAACTTCTGACACAAAGATGCGACGAATTTGGATGCTGCACAAGCGCATTATTGCTCTTTTTTCGCTATTCAGTAATTACTGCAAATTGACATTGAATCGTAATTTATACCTGTAAAAGCTACGCATTATGATATCGTATTTTTACGTATCTATCTGTAGATTCAGCTCCAAAAAAATAGTGCCACATTCTTTAAAATGCAGCACTATCAACTGTTTTATTGGTATAGTAAATCTTCGTAAGCTTATTTCGCCAAATTCTGAATAATGTCGAATTTAGTTACTATATGATAAGCACCGCTTTCATCTTTGCTTAAAACAGCCCCATTATCTTTGGTAATAAAACTGCTTAAACGCTCTACCGGTGTATCAAAATTTACTTCAGGATAGGGGGCTTCAATAACCGTTTCTATACGTTGGGCCTTTAAGTCGGGATTGTTTAAAATATGCGTAAATAAACCACTTTCTGAAATGGCACCAATATTAACTCCGTCTTTAATTACTGGGATATGTTCAATATCGTATTTCTTCATTAAGTCGATGGCATCGGCCACAGTTTGGTCAGGACTAACCATAATTAATTTCTTAGAACCTCTACCACTAATAATGTCTTTAAAGGTTTTTAAATCTAAGAAACCACGTTCCATCATCCACTGGTCGTTATAAATTTTACCTACATATCTGCTCCCATGGTCGTGGAAAATAACC
>JBMOEQ010000281.1:0-4076 GCA_049314655.1 Ferruginibacter sp.
GTGCCGGATCGGTGGGTAAAGGAAACCCATCGGCACTGTGTATGATTACTTCGGGTCTATCCAACAATTGCACTTCCATGAGATCATTGGGTGCCCTTAAACATAAACCAAGAATATCGAACCCACACACCAAATTGGCTACAGTACCCGGAGCATGTACTTTTACACCTGTTCCCGGAATAGCTACCGGTGTTGCTCTTTTTATCACTGTTGGGGTTGATGTACTCATGTTTATTTTTCAATTAATCGTAAAGGATGCTAGGCATTTACGGTACGAATGATATCGGCAAAAACGCCCGAAGCAGTTAACTCGGCTCCTGCGCCGGCACCTTTAATCACTAAAGGTTGTTCGGTATATCTGTCGGTATAAAACAATACAATATTATCCTTTCCATATAAATGATAAAAATCGTGTTGCGGTGCAATATGCTCTAAACCAACAGCAGCTTTACCATTTTCGAATGTAGCTACAAATTTAAGTTTATTACCGGCTTCAGCAGCAGCAGTATACAATGCTTTAAAATGTGCTTCGTGCTTTTCCATCGATTGGTAAAAATTGTCAACCGTACCTTCCATACATTCGGCCGGCATAAAAGATCTATTTCCTATTTCATCCATTTCAATTTTTTCACCGGCTTCTCGTACCAAAATCATAATCTTGCGCATCACATCCATACCACTTAAATCTAAACGAGGATCAGGCTCGGTATAGCCTTCTTCTTGTGCACGTTTTACCACTGAAGCAAAACTATTTTTACCATCATAATGGTTGAAAACATAATTTAAAGTTCCACTTAAAACGGCTTGCATTTTATGCACTCTATCGCCACTGCGCAGTAAATTATTTAAAGTGCCGATAATCGGTAAACTTGCGCCCACATTGGTTTCAAACAAAAAAGGCACATTATATTCACGCGCTAAATGTTTCAATTTTTTATAATGTTCAAATGCCGATGATGCAGCTATTTTATTACAAGCCACTACTGCAATGCTTTTGCTTAATAAACCTCCATATACATCAGCCACAGCAGCATTTGCGGTAACATCGGCAAAAACGGTATTACGCAAGTTATTGGTGCGGATATTTTCAGCAAATTGTTCTATTTGCATTACCGGTGCTTCAGACAATAATGTTTTCCAATGGTTTAAATCGATGCCGGCATCATCAAACAACATCTGTTTACTGTTAGCAATACCAGCTACATTAATTTTCAGGTGTAAATTATCTAAAAGATATTGTTGTTGTTGCCTAATTTGTTCTATCAATTTACTGCCCACATTTCCTACTCCGGCTACAAACAAATTGATTTCTTTATACACGGTTTCAAAGAAAGCTTCATGTAATACGTTGATGGCTTTTTTAACATCAGTAGCTGCAATTACAGCCGATATATTTCTTTCGGAAGAACCTTGTGCAATGGCCCTTACATTAACCCCGTTTCTGCCTAATGTACCAAACATTTTTCCACTGATACCGGTATGACTTTTCATTTGATCGCCTACTAAAGCAATAATGGCTAAGTCTTTCTCAACGAAAATTGGGTCTACTTTTCCGGTTTCAATTTCATAAGCAAAAGCTTCATCTATGGCCGTTTGTGCAGCCGTTGCATTAACCGCATCTATGCCCACACAAATAGAATGTTCGGATGAACTTTGGGTAATTAAAATAACATTGATTTTTTTTGCGGCCAATGCTTCAAACAAACGTTTCGAAAAACCCGGTATACCCACCATGCCACTACCTTCTAAACTTAATAAGGCAATGCTGTTGATGCTTGAAATACCTCGTATCACTTCGTTTTCATTACTTGCTGCTGCAGTAATTACAGTGCCGGCATCTTCAGGCGCAAACGTATTTTTCACCCAAGTTGGAATGCCTTTGGTACGCACTGGTTGAATGGTAGGCGGATAAATAACTTTGGCTCCAAAATGCGATAATTCCATCGCTTCTTGATATGATATTTGTGGTATGATTTTTACATTCGATACTATGCGTGGATCGGCTGTCATCATGCCCGAAACATCGGTCCAAATTTCTAACAATTGTGCATTAACACCGGCCGCCAAAATTGCTGCGGTATAATCCGAACCACCTCTACCCAATGTAGTTGCTGCACCGGTAGCATCTGCAGCTATAAAACCGGGCATTAAGTATAAGCGTGCTGTAGGCTTTTCGAAAAAGTTTGCAATGCGTTCATTGGTAACCGTGAAATCTACAGCTGCGGCACCAAAATCGGCATTGGTTACGATCAAATCTCTAGAATCTTTCCAAACACATTCAATACTTTCGGCATTGAATTTTCCGGCGATGATTTTCGACGACATCAATTCTCCATAACTTACAATACGATCTTTAGTACGCTCTGATAATTCTTTTAATAAATAAATACCGTTGCAGATATCTAAAATTTCGTTGCACAAAGTTTTAATCTGACTGAGCATACTACTTTGCGCTGTTACCGGAATTAATTCTCTTACCGTTGTAAGGTGTCGTTGTTCTATTTCTTGTAACGTATTTTTATAGTTTTCATTTCCGGCTGCGGCTTCACTACTGCATAATAGTAACATATCCGTTATGCCGCCCAATGCCGATACTACAACAATTGAAACATCTGTAGCTATTTTATCTTTTACAATGGCTACTACTTTAGAAATATTCGTAGCATTTTTTACCGAGCTTCCGCCGAACTTTAAAACCTGCATAAACTTTAATTAAATAATTGGGAAATGTGATGATCAAAAGTTGAAGATGTACGCTACCCTTATCGGGTGGAAATAATCGTACCCCTGCCGGTTGTATTAACCGTGGGTGAAGTAATGGCTTGATATGTACCGAAATATAAAATCACGTTGCTTCTTTTGATATGTGCTAAATTAAGTAATTAATCCAATAAACAGGGAAAGGATTTGAAAATTTTAAAGTATTTTCATGATTCAATTGTATTGCTGCCAACATTTACTCAATTTCTTTAAAAAATTATAAATATGGATCATCCGTCTGTACGGGGTTTACAAGAATTTAAAAATTTAGTTGGCATTAAATTTCAACTGTATAATAGCCTGTTTACGTCCTTGCCTTTTCATAAAATTGAAAAAACCGGAATATTACTTTCCTTATTGGGTAATAATTGCGAAGAAGGATATCGGAAAAAGATGAGTCCGGCCGAAATTATTGATGACTTTTTTTCAAAACATACACAATTTGTTGAGCCCAGAGAAAAAGCCGATTTGCTATTTCGTTTCATACAATATATCGAACGTCAAGTAGTACTTTTTGATGCATTGGAAGATGCAGCTTTTGCTTCGGTAAACGATTTATCGGGCATTGGTACTTTAAAACATTTAGAAAGCGAAGTACTGCAACAACAGCAACAAGATGCGCTTGCCAAAAAATTAGAAAGTTTTGCGGTGCGTTTGGTATTAACAGCACATCCTACTCAATTTTATCCGGGTCCGGTATTGGGCATTATTCATGATTTATCCAATGCCTTAGCACAAAACGATGCCGTTCAAATCAATAAGTATTTGCAACAGTTGGGTAAAACGCCCTTCTTAAAAAAGCAAAAACCCACACCCTATGATGAAGCCATTAATTTAATTTGGTACCTCGAAAATATTTTTTACCCGGCTGCCGGCCGCATCATCAGTTTCTTAAAAAAACAATTTCCAGATGCCATTAACCAACATCAATCCATCATCAATATGGGCTTTTGGCCGGGTGGAGATAGAGATGGAAATCCTTTTGTAAAAGCCGATACTACTTTAAAAGTAGCGGATGCATTAAGAGGCGGAATTATTAAATCGTATTATTTAGAAATCAGAAGAATTAAACGCCGCTTAACGTTTAAAGGAATAGATAATATTTTGCAAGAACTTGAAAAGGAATTGTACGATAATATTTTCATACCCGGACAAAGAACTGCCATTACAACCGATTATATTTTAGAGAAACTCAATGCCATCAGAGAAATCCTTATTTACCAACACAACAGTTTATTTCTTTATTTGGTTGATGGCCTGATTAATAAAGTACATGTATTTGGATTACATTTTGCGGCATTAGACATACGGCAGGA
>JBMOEQ010000282.1:0-4032 GCA_049314655.1 Ferruginibacter sp.
AAAGCAGCTTTGGCTTTATCAATGTTTTTTGGATCGTTTAAACCGTTATTTAAAATTTTAAAAATCAGTTTATCGCCTTCCTCGCCATATTTTCCCATAAGGGTGGGTAATAATTCCATGGCTGGCGTTTCTAAGGGTTCAAAACCATATACTTCAAATATTTGCTTAATGGTATTGAAAATATAATTTCTTTTTCGCACGGTTTCTGCTGCAAAATCTCTTGTTCCTTGCGGGATGCCGGGTTTGGTCATCATCTGTTTAAATTTTTATTTATGCTGGTTAAGATAGGGTTCAATAATGGCATCACAAGCTTTGTTGATTAAAGTGAAAACTTCGTGATAGCCTTTTTCGCTGCCATACCATGGATCGGGAACATCTTCGTTTTTAGCGGGATGTAATGCATTCATGAGTACTTCAACTTTTTGTTCATCAAAAGTATGCTTGCTGATTTTTTTTATATCGTGAATAACATCCTTGGCCATGGCATATATTTTATCGTATTTGTTAAAATCATCAACCACAAATTTTCTACTGATTTGTGAACTGATGTCAATGCCATTTAATTTGGCCACTTTTTGTGATAAATGATGTGGTGCTTCGCCGGTATGATAACCATTAGTGCCGGCACTATCTACTGTCCAATGTAGTCCGGCTTTTTTTGCTTTATCTGCTAGAATGCCTTCTGCGAGTGGACTTCTGCAAATATTACCCAAGCATACCATCAAAATTTTCATGCAGCAAAGATAAGGTTTGATTATAGGGAGAGCAATTTTAAGCCCGGTTAGTTCTTATCAAAGATGGAAAAGAAGATTTTTCATAATTGAATGCTTGAAATTTCAATTGCTTCAATCATTTATGGAATTCATGATCATCTGCATCTTACAAAAAACGGCGCCGGTTTTGAATTTTATCGTTCACTTCAAAACCAACCATCATGAACAACGAACAAATTTTAAAAGCAGATTTGCTTGATATCATCTTTGAGCATCGCAACAAACAATACGGTGCTTACGATTTGCGTAAAGCCTATTCCAACAGATTGGGTAAAGCATTATTGGGTATGTTGTGTATAGTAACTGTTGTAGCAGCTATTGCATTCATTCCCAAAACCAAGGGCAAAGTTTTTATTGCCGGATTGGATGGCGCTACTTTGGTGAATATTCCTCCTGCTGCCAAAAAAATACCACCACCGATTAAGGTTAAACCTGCAGTAAAAACTCCGGTGCCTAGTAAAAAATGGGTGACCAAAATCAATTTTGTACAGGAAAAGGATTCTGCCGATCGTTTGGAAGAAATTAGAAACAACGACCTTATCAGCAATGTAACCGTTATTAATACTGATAAACCGGTGATATTTCAAACACCAATTCCAATAGGAAAAGAGGTGGTTAAATCTGAAAGTCCTAGGCTCGATCCTTCCATTCCTATTCGCCATCCCGATGTACAACCCAGTTTCCCCGGAGGCAATGATGCGTTGTTGCGTTTTCTACAAAAAAACCTCGAAAATCCTTCCGAAATCAATGAAGGTGAATCGGTTAGTGTAGTAGTGAGTTTTATAGTAAACCAACACGGACAGCCCGAGAAATTTGAAATAGAAAGAGATGGGGGAACTGTATTTAATAATGAAGTATTAAGGGTATTGCATAAAATGCCCAAATGGAACCCAGGTAAAACTGAAGGGCAAAATGTTTCGGTTTATTGTAGCGTTCCAGTAAAGTTTATGTCAGCGGAATGAATTTTATGTTATATTTTAGTAATTTGGCACTCCTGATTAAAATCATAACTTGTATTTTGGTTGGGTTCAAAAAAAGATTTAACGATTATGGCATTGGAAGAATTTGAAAAAGAAACCATGAGTGAACGTGAAAAAGGCTATGTGCGCATGCGTTCTATTACCAATTATGGGATGGGAGTATTTTTGTTGGTTGCAGGTTGCTTTTTCATGTTTCCTACAGATTATACCCGAAGGTTTTTGAATCAATATGATGCATCTCTGATTAAATTTTTTGCTGTTATTTGTTGGATTTATGCCGCTTTTAGAATTTATCGCGGTTATCAAAAAAATTATTTCCGTAACTAATGATGAAGTTGAAGCGTTTGACCCTTGCGGCTCTTGTAGTTGCATTTTTGCTAACTGTTACAGGTTTGTATTCTTGTAAACAAAAAGCAAAAACTGTTTATACAGATACGCTCACCACCGGTACTATTGAAATTAGTGTAGATGAATCGTTTAAACCGGTGATTGATGAACAAATAAAGGTTTTTGAAGCATCATTTCCAGAAGCTAAAGTAAATGTGGTGTACAAACCTGAAGCCGATTGTTTAAAGGATGTGATTTTAAATCCAAATACCCGAATGGCCATCGTAACAAGAGGATTAAGTGCAAAAGAAGAAAATTATTTTAAAGATTCATTGGGTTTTGCGCCTGCATGGAACGAATTAGCAACAGATGCATTAACCGTTGTAGTAAATGCAAAAAGTACAGATACGTTGTTTTCTAAAGAAAGATTAAAGGATATATTATCCGGAAAATCGGCGCAAAAGTTCCAGGTAGTTTTTGATGGATTTAGCTCTACCAGTTCAGTTAGGTATGCGATTGATAGTATTTTAAAGGGCGATCAGTTGGATCCGAAAGTAGTAAGCGCAGTGAAGAATAGCAGCAGCGTTTTAGACTATGTGGCATCAAATGAAAATGCTATTGGGTTAGTAGGTTTTAGTTGGATTGGTAATCCGGAAGATACTGCTCAAATTCGAATGCTTACTAAAGTGAAAATGGCTTATGTTCAATGTAGCAACTGTGATGATAAAGCTTATGTAAAGCCAACACAAATGGGCATTTTAACAAGGCGATACCCTTTAGTACGTGAATTGTATTACATATTGAAGGAAAATCACAGTGGATTGGGCTCTGGATTTGTAAACTTTATGCAATATGAGAGGGGACAATTAATTTTTCGCAGATCATATCTAGGCTCGTCTCGAATAGGGTTTGCCATTAGATCTGTTAAGATAAATGAAAAATTAAGCAAATAGAAGTGATTGGTAGGTAAATTGTTTAGTTAATTTAAATATATTGTAAAGTATAAACTTAAAATGATGATCAAGATCAAAAAAGCGCTACTGTTTTTAATTGCACTTTGCAACACCGTTATTGTCTTTGCACAAAGCATCGACGACGGTAAAAGATTCTTGTATTATGAACGTCATTTGAGTGCTAAAAACGTTTTTGAAAAATTGTTGGCATCCAATGCAAATAATACTGATGCGGCATATTGGTTAGGTCAGGCTTTTATTGGTCTTGAAGATATTGCCAGTGCAAAAGCTATTTATCAAAAAACATTACAAAATAACAGCAACAGTGCTTTATTGATTGCAGGCATGGGGCATATTGAATTATTAGAAGGCAAAGTGCCGGATGCTCGTAATCGTTTTGAAACTGCTTTAAGTTTAAGTCAAAATAAAAATATTGATGTACTCAATGCAATAGGTTATGCCAATGCATCTCCCGAAACAAAAAATGGCGATGCTTTATATGCTATTGAAAAATTACAAATTGCTACCGGTTTAAAAGGCATGAAAGATCCTGAAGTATATTGCAATTTGGGCGATGCGTATAAAAAATTAGCCGATGGTGGTAATGCACAAAAATCGTACGAAAAAGCCTTGGCATTAGATCCTAAATATGCTCGCGCTTTCTATAGAATTGGTAAAGTGTATCAAACACAAGGCACTGCTCAGGAAGAATTGTACATGAAATATTACAACGATGCCATTGCTGCTGATGTTACTTATGGTCCGGTATATAAAAATTTGCACGAAATATTTTACAGTACTGATGTAACAAAATCGGCCGATTATTTAGATAAATACCTTGCCAATATTGATGATGAGCCTAAAAATTGTTATTTCAAAGCTTCTATGAAATATGCACAAGGCCTTTTTGCTGATGCATTAACCGCATGTGATGCATGTATTAATGGCAACCCTGCTCCATATCCAAATTTATATGGGTTAAAAGGATATGCTTATGCT
>JBMOEQ010000283.1:0-4010 GCA_049314655.1 Ferruginibacter sp.
TGGTATCTTCAACTAATAGTGCAAATTATTACATTAAAGTAAGTACACGTAATCACTTAGCATCATGGACATCCATTGCAGTTCCATTTAATACACCTATTGTTAACTGGTATTTCAACACATCTCTATTAAATGTTTATGGAAGTGACCCACAAGTACAGGTATCAACAAGCCCAGATGCATTTGCCTTCTATTTAGGAGACTTAGATCAAGGTGGTTGGGTAGGATCAGAAGATTTTAACCTCTTCGAACCCGATTTAACAGCCGGTTCAACTGGATTCTATACTGCGGACTTTGACGGTGGTGGTTGGGTAGGATCAGAAGACTTTAACCTCTTCGAACCTAGACTTACTGCAGGTAATTTCACTGAATATCCAGGTAAAAAATAATTAAATTAAAAAAAAAAGAATCAGTTTGGTTGTAAATCAAAAAAAAGATATACTTTCACAAACTGATTCTTTTAAACCAAATCAAATCAAATTATAATTAAATCAATCAAAAATGAAAAAACAAATCACAACTTTTTCTAAGTACGCGATCCTATTTCTATTTCTGGTAGGATGGGTAAACGCGAAGGCAGTCACTAACCCTATTTGGCCATTTTTCACTCTGGAAATGAAGAATGATGTCCAAGTATCGGACAGAGTTTATGAGTTCGATCTAATTCTAACCCATACGGGCGATTATCTAACACCTACTTATTTTGAATTATCAAGTATTCAATTCGGTATTTTGTACAATGCGAACATTCTAAATGGAGGGACTTTAGCGGTTTCTATTGTTCCGGGTTCACAAACAGACATCCCTGCTGGTCAGCAACAATCTCAAGCAAACATGCTACTTGTTGGGCCAACATCGACAACGGGTACAAGAACCATCAAAATCACTTCAAAAGTTACGAGTGCAGGAAGTGGAGCAATTGTTAAGTTACCTATTGATGGCGGAACAAGAGTTATGCGCGTAAGAATGACGAATACAGTTGCATGGGCAGTTGTAAAACCTAATTTAACTTTTTCTTTCTCGACAAGTGGTCCTTCATGGATTACCATGGTTAATGCTTATATTGGAACATTAAGTACAAATATAAGTGTTAATGGTACGTGGGTGAACAGTGCTTTAACTAATCCTACCTTTAATGATGTAACTAATGTTTACGCAGTAAGTGGTGGTGGTAGTTATTGTACAGGTGGTGCAGCAGTTACTGTAGGCCTCGCTGGCTCACAAATTGGTAAAAATTACCAATTATTAAAAGATGGTATTGCTTATGGTGCAGCTTTACCTGGTACAGGTTCAGCTTTATCGTGGAATGTAACAGACATAGGGACTTATACTTGTGTTACAGGAACAACAGCAATGACCGGAAATGCAATCGTTACAGCAGCAACACCTTTAGTTGCTTCAGTTTCAATTCAGGCTGATTTTCTTTCAGTTTGTCAAGGTTCAGCTATTAATTTAACAGCAACTCCTACAAATGGTGGAGTTACTCCTGCTTATAATTGGTATTTTGGTGGAATTCTTCAACCAACACACTTATCTACAATTTCATATTCAGGACCAGCCTCTTCATTTGATGTTCATGCAGAAATGACTTCAAATGCAGGTTGTGTTGCTCCAAATCCTTCAACCTCAAATGTATTATCATTAGTAGTAAATGCAAACCCAGCAGCTCCAGTTAGCGGAGGTAATGTTGTGGCTTGTACAAATGCTTTACCAGCAACTTTGGTTGATAATGTACCTGCAGGTATTGATGTAAGATGGTATGATGCAGTAACTGGAGGTAACTTATTAGCTTCAACTCCTAATTATATTACTTCGATTGCCGGCACCTATTACAATGAAGCCGTTAATCCTATAACAGGTTGCATTAGTTTAACACGTACAGCTGTTTCATTAACTGTGAATGCTAATCCTGCACCTCCAACAAGTGGTGGAGATGTAACTGTTTGTGCAAATCAATTGCCAGCAACATTAGTAGATATCGTTCCTCCTTTAATGAGTGTAAACTGGTATGATGCTGCTCAAGGTGGTAATTTATTAGTAGCTTCAAGTCTTACTTATTCTACTTCAATTGCCGGAACATATTACAATGAGACCGTTAATCCTGCAACAGGTTGTATTAGCACAAGCCGTACAGCAGTTGTTTTAACTGTTAATGCAAATCCAGCTGCTCCAGTAAGTGGAGGAGATGTAACCGTTTGCGCCAATGCTTTACCTGCAACCTTAGTTGACATCGTTCCTCAAGGAATGGAAGTTAAATGGTATGATGCAGCAATTGGTGGTAATTTCTTAGCTAATGGTGCTAACTATATTACAGTAACACCTGGTACATATTATAACGAAACCGTTAATCCCATCACTACTTGTGTTAGTTTAACCCGTACTGCAGTAATTCTTACTGTTAATGCTAACCCTGCACCTCCAGTAAGTGGAGGAGATGTTGTTGTTTGTGCAAACGCATTACCAGCAACTTTAGTTGATGTTGTTCCTTTTGGAATGGAAGTTAAATGGTATGATGCAGCAACTGGTGGCAGCTTCTTAGCCAATGGTGCAAATTATATTACCTCAACTGCTGGCACATATTATAACGCCACAGTTAACCCTGTTACATCTTGCGTAAGTTTAACCCGTACTGCTGTTACATTAACAATTAATGCTAATCCTGCTGCTCCAGTAAGTGGAGGAGATGTAGTTGTTTGTGCAAATGCTTTACCTGCTACATTAGTAGATATTGTTCCTCAAGGAATCGAAGTAAAATGGTATGACGCTGCAATAGCTGGAACCTTCCTATTTGGAGGTGCCAATTATGTTACTTCAACAGCCGGAACATATTATAACGAAGCTTATAATCCAACTACAGGTTGTTCAAGTTTAACACGTACAGCTGTTTCATTAACAGTTAATGCTAATCCTGCTGCTCCAGTAAGTGGAGGAGATGTTGCTGTTTGCACAAGCCAATTACCAGCTACATTAGTTGACATCGTTCCTCAAGGAATTGAAGTAAAATGGTATGACGCTGCAACAGCTGGAACCTTCTTATTTGGAGGTGCTAATTATGTTACATCAACAGCCGGAACATATTATAACGAAGCTTATAACCCAACAACTGGATGTTCAAGTTTAACACGTACAGCTGTTACATTAACCATAACACCAACTTATGCTCCTGTTATTTCAATTGCAGCAAGTGCAAATCCAGTAATTGATGGAACTTCTGTGACCTTTACCTCTTCAATTGAAGTTGGTTATACAGGTATGGTTTACAATTGGTATGTGAATGGTATGAATGTTTCAAATTCACCTACTTTAACCTATGCTCCTGCAAATAATGATCATATTTATGTAACAATCTCATTTAATGAGGCTTGTACAATGCTTGCAACATCTAATACAGTAACAATGACTGTAAATCCAAGCGTTACTTCAGCTCCTACAGTTGTAACTAGTGCTGTTAGTAATAACATCTTTACTGGTGTTACATTAAATGGTAATGTTACAAATAATGGTGGTGCATTAAATTGTGAACGTGGATTTATTTGGTCTACCAATTCAAACCCAACTGAAATAAATGGAACAAAAGTTACTGCTTCTACTTTTGGTGCTGGAGTTTATAATGTAGCTATTACAGGATTAACACCTAACACCTATTATTGGTACAAAGCCTATGCTACAAATGCAATGGGAACTACTTATGGTGCTGTTGTTCAATTTGACACACGTAATCTTACTTATTTTACCGGGGTAGGCAACTGGAGTACAGCTGCAAGATGGTCAAATGGCATACCTAATGCTACTTCATCTGCATTTATTTACGGAACATGTACAGTTGATGTTAATGGAACAGCTTATATGTTAGGCGTTCAACCTTCAGCTTCTATTACCATTAATACTGGTATTAATTTAGTTGTTGTTCAACAAACCATAGTATATTCACAAAGTACAGGAACTGGAGCTATTGTTCAACACGGTAATTTCACAGGTGGACCACAATGCTGGTTCCAACGTTTTACTAC
>JBMOEQ010000284.1:0-3960 GCA_049314655.1 Ferruginibacter sp.
ACCGCGGAGAAAAGGAGTTAACGGAGGTACGCGGAGTTCTATCTATTCACTCTGCTAAACCTCTGCGCCTCTGCCCCTCTGCCCCTCTGCGGTTAATCTATTTTTTGGAAATATATCTTCGAAGACTCTGCTCCTCTGAAGTTAAATCTATTTTAACCCAACAACCTCCTTCAAAAATTTCACCGTTTCCATTTCAACACTTTGAATATCGCCTGATTTAATTGGCGAACCTATTACATGATCACCGGTATTGGGTAATGGAATAGCTCTTTTTGCATTTGCAGGAGTAGCCAATTGATCAAACATAGATTTCATGGCCGAAACTTTTACTACTTTATCTTGATGGGTTTCATCTTTATAATAATACAACATCAAAGTAGGTTGATGTACTTTTTTGAATGTGGCTTCCATCATAGAGGTTTCTAACATCTCTTCTAAAGCAACTGTAGCTTCTAAACGATAAGGCTTATTCCAGTATTGTCGATAAATTGGTCGTTCATCTTGCGGATTATTATAATTACTTCCTAATACCAATCGGGCAATTTGCAAGCCCCAAGGATTATTAAGTAACCATGCATTGGGATCATTGATGGCGATATTGGGAGAATACAAAACCAATGCATGGATATCATTAGGAAAAGCAGCAGCTAATTGTATGGCTTGTGTGCCACCGGTACTGGTGCCCATTAAAATTACTTTTTTCCCCAATTGTTTTCCGATAGCTAATGCTTGTTTGGCCGATTCCCAATATTTATCTGCCGTTAAATTCATCAATTGTTCGGTTGTATCAATACCATGTTCGGCTAAGCGCGATAAATACAAATTGCAACCAAAAGCTTTGGCAACATTTCTATGTACCGGATTACCTTCTTCCTGTGATGCAGAAAAACCATGTAAGTATACAATAGCATATTCGGTGTTATTTTTTAAACTATCGTTTGCCCAAACAATTCGGGCTTCGTTATTGGGGCGCAAGTGATGTGTTGCTTCTTGTTGTGCTACATACGCTTCTAAAGCAGTAGCTACAGGAATTTCCGGCAAGCTAGCATTGTATTTTGGGGTTGCAGGATTTGGCCCAAAGAGATAAACAATGCTTAATACCAATAATACAATAACAATTCTTTTGAGCCAACGCATAGGTTTGATTTTTTATGAAGCTAAGAAAATACCGATGATATTCATACATGCATTTATATTTTTTTTAAGTAATCGCTACTTACCCAACGATTATCCATACTCAATTTAGCCCATCCATTTTCAACATCTATGATAAATAACTCTTGTCCCTTTTTTAAAGCGCCTATTTTTGGAAATTGTTTTCCTGGCCCTGAACGTACATTTAAAACATCGGCTATTACTTCTACTTTTTTCACTTCAGTTGTAAATTTTCCCTTTACCCAATGTTGTTTGGTTGATGATATTTTAAACCAACCGTCTTTCTCTTTATATACCCTTAAAATAGCACCCAATAAAGCCGGATCACGATCTGTACTTTTTTTAGATGTAGCTGCTGCTGCTGTTCGTACATTTAAAAAATCGGCATTTACAACAACATATTTATTTATATTTTTTATCGCTTCTTTTTTACGCACATACTGCTCCACCAAAGGCAAAAAATTTGTAGTACAATCAGCTACTTTATTTCCGCCAAAGAAATTTGTTCCAGGACATGATTTATTGTTTTTATTGCCATCATTTCTTTCGCCGGTAGATAAATTAAACCAATGATGATAAACAATTGCCTGAACATTAACCGGTAAACTAAATTTTGAACATAAAGCTGCGGTAATT
The DNA here is from genome assembly GCA_049314655.1 of Ferruginibacter sp. Classification (GTDB taxonomy): domain Bacteria; phylum Bacteroidota; class Bacteroidia; order Chitinophagales; family Chitinophagaceae; genus Ferruginibacter. The sequence continues at coordinate 1,792 of JBMOEQ010000284.1, forward strand.
CGAATAATCGATTCACGTTGTTCATTCGTCATTACATCTTTTCCCACATCAAAATATCCTAGATTTTCAATACAAATTGCATGGGCATTGTTACCTGTAATACAGGCAGGAGATTTTTCAATTGAACGACCCGTTAATATGGAGCCATCCGGAAAAGTTGTAAAATGTTGACCAATATCACTCCATCCATTTTGATGCACATGATAATTGCGCATACCTTGTTGCAATTCGAAATGATTAGCACCATTAAAATGAACATACGATGGACTATACGTATGGTGCTCTTGAATAGTAAGGATATTGCGGGCTACTCGTAATGCTTTTATCCACTGTTCAAATTCATTAACCGTTAATTTAGTAAAGCCATTTTTTGTTTCCATGGTATAAAAATTATTAAAGTGCAATTACCAATTATTAGGATTCCTTTTTTGATCATTCAAAATTTCATCATTAGCCTTTCGTTGGCGCTTATACGATTCCCAATCGAATTTTAAAATAAAATCGGCTGCTGCTTTTGCACCTTTCAAAAACATTTCTTGCTTTTCTTTTTCCTCCATAAAGAAATTTAACCAACTGTGTGCACGCATATCTACAATGCGAATACCCAAATCGAATGCCTTGTTTTTATTCATGAAATCTTTGTCGGTATTACTTTGCAGTGTATTCAACAACGCGTTTAAATAAGCACTTAAGGTTTGTACTTTATTGGCCACTTGAATATTGGTTCCACCCAAACGTATTCCAATAGTAGGCATACGAGGAATAATGTATTTAGCATTATAAAACACATTGATGGGGAAATTAGATAATGCCCCACCATCTACAAATTTCACCGCATCTGGCACCGCCCCATTCCAATTTAAATGATTCTTCCATTTTGCCGATGCATCTTTAATAGATGGATTTACCGGAATTACATAGGTTTGAAAAAAAGCCGGAATAGACATGCTTGCCCGCACAAAATCGGCCGGATTTACTGCCTCCAATGTTCCCCAATACAAATCCCACATACGAGGAAATTCTATTTTATTGCCGGTACTGATGTCACTGGATATAATCGTTAACATTGGACTACTCGGAGGATTAACCTTACCCACAACAGTGCTATCGCGTTCCTCATCACGCCGTACATATAACGTATTGGGAACAGTAGAAAATAGTGTTTTCAAATCGGCCAAATGATGAATACCATTGCGTTGCAATATTCCAGTCATCCAAACATGAAATGCCTTGCCTTCATTTACCCCATATCCATGCTTAAAAAGTGTGTTGAATTTTTTATACGCCATAAATGCCGAAACAAAAACAACCATCCATAATATCAACGCTATTAATGCCACCAATTTCAACCAAAATCCATTAATAAAAAAGGTAAGTATAAAAGCAGCTAAAGTAATTATTCCGGTAACGATTAAAATAATAGTTATCGTTTTCAACAATCGGTTAATGTAATTTTTTCTAAGAATAAACTTTTGAATAATGCGCTTAATCCACTTGGTAACACGCCAATTATCTTCTTTACCATCTACAAAACTGAACATTTTTAAATCCAATAATTCGGCAATTACCTTTTCGGCTTTTTCGGTTTCTTTAGTACCCAAAGCAGCCAACATCATCGTATTGATAGCTCCTGCACTGGCACCTGCTAAACTAAAAAAACGAATGCCTACCTTTTCCAAAATATAAGTAAAGCCAACTAAAGCAATGCCCCAAACGCCACCCCCTTCTTGCACCAAATCTACATACTGATTACCTGCTTCATCGTGTACATCCGAAACAATAAAAGGCTTACCTGTAGCTGCTTCTTTTGCAGCAATATCATTTTTTAATTGAGTTAAAACGGCATCTACACCCGATGCTTGGATGAAGGCTTGAACATCGACAGAAGCAGTTGATACATTAGCAGACATTGTGTACGGTTTGGTAATTAATGTAACAAAGAAAATATTATTTTTCAGAATTTGTAGAAAAAAATTAACAATTGCATCATATGTAAGTGTATAATTAAACTCAATTTTACAATTACATAACATATGAGTGTACTGTCAAAAAATATTAATAAAAAAGATTTCGGCAAAAATTTTCAATGGGGCGTAGCTATTGCTGCTGCACAAAATGAAGGTGCTTCAGAAACTGATGGCAAAGGCGCTTCTATTTGGGATGCCTATT
>JBMOEQ010000285.1:0-3951 GCA_049314655.1 Ferruginibacter sp.
TTGACGATGCTGAACACTAATTAAATCTTCGGCCTTTTTTTGTGCATCTATATCTTGAAAAACACCACTAATCTTTACTGTTTTACCATTTTCAACTATGGGTGCCCCAATGGCATGTACCCAAACCAAATTTTGCTTAGCGGTTATTATTTGCAATATTTCATTAAAAGGCTTTTGTTGATGAATAGCTTCATCAATAGCTTTTAAAATTATCGCTCTATTTTCACCTTTTGGGTAAAACTCTATACCCTTTTCAAGATTGGGTACAAATTCGGACTCTACTTCGTGTATTTCAGCAGTAACTTCCGACCAAATAACGGAGTTATCTTTCAAATCAATTTCCCAACCACCAACTCTTGCTAGCTTATTTGTTGTTGCCAATATTTCTCGAACATGTTCTAATTGAATTTCATTAATTTTCTGTTGCGTCATATCCCAACAAATACCAATTAAACGCAATACACGATGCGCTTCATCTCTTATTGCCCTTCCCCTAACTTTTATATAAATTAAATTATTATCAGAAAGTTTTGCACTTAAAACGATATCCAATTCGGCACCTTCATTTTTAAAAACATATTCTACTGCTTTTAATAAGCGTTCTCTTTCTTCCGGAATAAACAAATCTATCCAAGTGGTAATTTTTTTGATTTCTTTTTCTGGTGCAATTTTATAAAGACTTAAAATTTCTTCATCACAATCAAAAGTGTTGTCTTTCACATTCCAATCCCAAACCCCTACAGCAGATAATTTAGTGGCCAATAAATGGCGTACTTTGGTATCTTCTAAACTGGCTTCTACTAATTTTTTTTGAGTGATATCTATTTGCGAACCAACCATGATGTAAGGCTTCCCATCTGCTGTACGAGCAATTAACTTGCCCCTGTCTTCAATCCAAATCCAATGGCCTAATTTATGCCGCATTCTTAATTCGCAAGAATAAGTTTCTGTTTTACCTTCAAAATGTGCGTTGAATGCTGCGCTGGCAATGGCATTATCTTCAGGGTGTACCAATCTATTCCAAGTACTGTTGTTTATAGGCAATAATTCTTTTTCATCGTACCCCAACATTCCCGTCCAATGTTTATTTACAAGAATACTACCGGATTGAACATTCCACTTCCAAGTGCCCATTTTCAATCCATCTATTATTTCTAAAAACTGTTGATTATCTTCTGTTAATTGATCAATTAAAAAATGTTGTGTTTGTAAAGATTCTACTAAAATGAGCAAATAGGCTGGAGTACCCTTTTCATCAGCAAATAAATGAACCAATGCCGAAGCTTCAATAATTGTTTGATCAAACCGAATGCAATTTATCTTGGCTTCAATTTCATCTTTCTTATTGTTTGTTCCGGATGTAATTGTTTTTACCAAATCTGCAATGGTATCAGGGGCAAAAACTGTAACCGGTAAATCACTATTTTCCTGTTCATTAAATGCGTACCCTAAATGTTTTAAAAGAAGCGGATTCGTCCAAGAAACATTTTCATAACGTATATCGATAAATGTAAATCCTAAAATAGTGTTGGAATGAACATGATTAAACAACCGAGCATCCTCGCGCACATATTGATACAGTATATTTCGAAGTTCAAGCATCAAACAGGTTTAATGGAATATATATTTTAAAACATTCTTGATTACAGCAAAAATTATACCTTAATGAAGTTACTACTAATTAACACAATATGTAACACATTGAATACGATTAGTAATTAAGCGGCTGAATATCAAAGTATCACTACAATAATTGTAGAATTTTACTACAAAAAAAATCAGCAGGATATAGTATTTCTTTGTAACTAAGTTGCACAAAACAATATTGTAAATGTTACTTAGACTGCATCAATAATTTTAATTTTTCTACCATTTTAAAAGTAGCCGGACAATACTCTATATTTTGTTGGTGTACATGGATATAATCTACCGTTTTCTTTTTGGTAAGATGAGGAAATCCTGCACAATCAGCCGGACGAATAGGATAAATGCTACACTTGTTATCTTTTAAATTTAAGAATTGACAAGGTTGCTTTTTGTTTTGCCAATCGCCATCTTTTTTCTCAAATACCAACCACTTTTCTTTGAAAGCCAGTGGTGTCATTTCAAAATGAGCGGCAATTCTTTTGATATCAGCCGGCGTAAATGTTGGTGTCATTTTTTTACAACAATTGCCACAAGTTAAGCAATCGGTTTCGGCCCAAACTTCTGCATCTATATGCTCCAAAGTTTTATGTAAACCTTTAGGCGGATTTTTTTCTAATCGGGTAAGGAAAGATTTAAAAGAACGCTTTTGCTTTTTTACTTGAAGATTGAAAGAACGGAGATTAACTATCATCGAAAAGAGTATTAATGGAGTAGAACGAAAATAACAAAAACATTAGTAAAAATGCGGATTTAAGAAAAATGAATAGAGAATAATTTTGAAAAAAACTTGATACCGATTGAGATTTATTTTTATCAAGTAGATAACCGAGCATAATTTGTACTTTAGTACTTATGTGGGAAGTGTATAAAAAAGGCTATACCGCTTATTTGCAATTAGAAAAATCGCTGAGTGAAAATTCGGTAGAAGCTTATTTGCATGACATTGAAAAATTGACGCAATTTTTATTAGAAAAACAGCTGTTGATTGCACCTAAAGATATAGACCTTAAAACCTTAGAATTATTTATAAGGTGGATTGGAGAATTAGGCATGACGGCAGGTTCGCAGGCTAGAATCATTTCGGGATTAAAAAGCTTTTTTAAATATTGTTTACTGGAACAAGTGATCACGATAGATCCAACTGCGTTATTAGAATCGCCTAAATTAAAAAGAAAATTACCCGATGTACTTAGCTTTGAAGAAATTGAAAGTATTCTTCAACAAATTGATTTAAGTAAACCCGAAGGCGAACGCAATAAAGCCATTTTAGAAACTTTATACAGTTGTGGATTAAGGGTAAGTGAGGCGATAAATTTAAGAATTAGCGGACTGTATTTAGATGTTGGTTTTATAAAAGTAATTGGCAAAGGCGATAAAGAACGTTTGGTACCTATTGGTACAGCTGCTATTAAACACATTAATGTTTATAGAACTCAAATACGTGTTCATCTAACCATTAAAAAAGGGGAAGAAGATATTTTGTTTTTAAACAGAAGAGGGTCCCGATTAAGTAGGGTAATGATTTTTATGATTATAAAAACGTTAGCACAGCAAGCCGGCATTATTAAAAACATATCTCCCCATACTTTCAGGCATTCGTTTGCAACACATTTGGTGGAAGGTGGCGCTGATTTAAGGGCAGTGCAAGAAATGCTAGGTCATGAAAGTATAACTACAACTGAAATATATACCCATTTAGACAGGGCATTTTTGAGAAACACTTTACAACAGTTTCATCCGGCATTTAAATAATGGGAAACAAAAGGTATGCTTAAAGAATACTAAGCATTATCTACCGATAATTTGGCATCGGGTGTAGGAACATTTTTTACATTGTACCGATAGTTTTTGAACATACTCATCCAACGCAATTTAATGACACCAAAAATGCCTTCTTTTACAATGCTCTTGTTCATTTTACTATCGCCATATTTTCGATCTTTGAAAGTAATGGGTACTTCAGCAATACTAAAACCCAATTTCCAAGCAGCAAATTTCATTTCAATTTGAAACGCATATCCTACAAAGTAGATAGCCGATAAATTGATTTCTTCTAATACTTTACGGCGATAACAAACAAAGCCTGCAGTTGGGTCCATAACTGGCATCCAAGTAATAATTCGAGTATACAAAGAAGCCCCTTTTGATAGTGCGATTCTATTAGCAGGCCAATTTTCTACTGCACCTCCTTTCACATACCGAGAGCCTACAGCAACGCCAGCGCCATCTCTACATGCTTCGTATAATCTTTCTAAATCTTCGGGGTTATGAGAAAAATCGGCATCCATTTCAAAAATATATTCG
>JBMOEQ010000286.1:0-3926 GCA_049314655.1 Ferruginibacter sp.
TCAACCTTAAAGTATACAGGTTTGTTCTAATCAATACTGCATCTAATTAATTCAATTGTATAATCCATACAAGCTGTAAATTTGTAGCAGTTTTTAATGTTCATTTTTGTAAGCCTATAACTTGAAAGATTTCAAAGCAATATTAAAGGGAACAGATTTAAGATCGATTGGTGCAAGCAATGCAATTGTACCCTTAGTTACCACTCAAGCGGCATTCAATCAACTCTTTCAATTACTCAAAAATTCGGATAGAAAATTGGTGATGCATGCGGCTGATGCTATAGAAAAAATAACGATTCAGTATCCACAGTTTTTATTGCCGCATCAAACAAAAATTATTGAATACCTACTACAGGCAAAGCATATAGAATTGAAGTGGCATTTGGCTTTGCTTGTTGCCCGATTGCCTTTATCAGAAGAAGAACTGGGTATTGTTTGGCAAACCTTAACCCATTGGGCTACTGATGTAAAAGAAAGTCGCATTGTACGTGTTAATGCATTGCAAGGTTTATTTACACTATTATCTTTACAGCCCGATTTGATTACTGATTTTTCTTGTACATTGAGTATGGTTGAACCGGAAAACATTCCCTCTATTCAAGCAAGAATACGAAGGTTTAAAAAACATCCCTTGTTGAAAAATATGGGGAAATCCATTTAAGTTTTATTATGAAAGACAATTACATTTCCGATCAGAAATTCGAAAACATTCATTTTATTGAAACCCCTTTACAGATTGGCACATACGAAAATTGCAATTTCCATACCTGCGATTTTGCTGCTGCCCCATTAGATCATTTTGTATTTATAGATTGTACTTTCATTGGCTGCAATTTGAGCAATGCCTCCATTGTACAAACTTCATTTAGAGATACAACATTTACCGATTGTAAAATGATGGGCTTACATTTTGATTATTGCAAAGACTTTCTATTTTCTGTTTCTTTTCAACGCTGCATTTTAAACCATTCGTTTTTCTATAAATTAAAATTAAAAAAAACGCCATTCTTAGAATGCAAACTTCATGATGTTGATTTTTCTGAAGCAGATTTAACCGAAGCCAATTTCAACAATAGCGATTTAGCCGGAGCAATTTTCGATCAATCGAATTTAGAGAAAGCGAATTTTATTGACGCATTTTCGTATACAATAAATCCAGCTTCGAATAAAATTAAAAAAGCACAATTTTCTACTTCCGGACTTGGAGGATTATTAACACAATACAACATTAAAATAGTGTAGTTGTTTGGTATCTAAAGTTGATCTATCAACTGAGTTAACAAACGGTTTACTTCAAGAAGTTTCACATTTTACACAATCAATATCATTAAGATGAAAAAAGCCCTATTTTCTTTAATTGCACTTTCATTATTCATGGCTTGTACAGATGAAAAAAAGCAATCAAAAAATGAGTACAACTTACTGCAACAAACCCTAACCGACTCTATAAACAAAATGATAGACAGTTTAGATTTCAATGGATTTGGTGTAGCCATAGTAAATGACAGCGGGGTATTATATCAAAATGGTTTTGGATGGGCCAATGTGCAAACAAAAGAAAAGTACACCGGAAATACAGTTCAAAACATAGCATCTATTTCTAAAACATTTTTAGGTATTGCATTATTGAAAGCACAAGAATTAGGAAAATTAAAATTAGATGACCCCATCAATCAATATTTGCCTTTTCAGGTCATCAATCCCCATCATCCCAATATACCTATTACAATTAGGCATTTGGCAACGCACACTTCTACCATTAACGACACTAAAGATTATTTAAACAGAGCATGGATTTTGTGCGATACCATAAACCTAGAGCAAAACCTTAAAATAGATATCGGCGAATGTAAATTCAGTGCCCCTGCAACTGAAATAAGCATGGAACATTTTCTAAAAAATATTTTAGCAAAAGATGAACCCTGGTACCATCCCGATAATTTTTCTAAAAATAAACCCGGCGCTATCTATGCCTATTCTAATTTAGGCGCCACGCTTGCTGCTTTAGTAATTGAAAAAGCTACCGGTAAAACTTATGACAATTTTACGGTAGAGTATATTTTATCGCCCCTACAAATGAAGCATTCTGGCTGGAGTTTAAATAGCATTGATAAAAGCAAGCACACGTTATTGTACATCGATAAAACCAACGCTTATCCATCCTACAAATGCATTACCTATCCCGATGGCAATATGATTACATCAACTGCAGATTTCAGTTTGTATATGAGCGAATTAATGAAAGGCTATTTTGGAAAAGGTACCTTATTGAATAAAGAAAGTTATGCTACCTATTTTGCACCGCAATTATCCGATTACAATTTTATTGATCGTAAAGCAGGCGAGTTTAGCGACGAATACAATATGGGCATAACGATGGGCATCAGCTCTACAGGAAATGTTGGACATACCGGTGGAGATCCCGGATTATTTTCCATGCTATTTTTTAACCCTACTACTAAAATCGGTAGATACATGATTGTAAATACAGATATTAATGATCAAAAAACTTGGGCACAACATAAAAGGATATGGGATTTGCTAGACTCGTTTGGACAGCAAATGAGTAAAAAGTAAAATAGTTGAATGCAATAAAAAAGGGCAACTCGTTTCCAAGTTGCCCTTTAATTTATATGTTAGTTTGTATACTTTCTACTATTTAAGAAAGCTTACTTACTCTCCACCGGAGTTGGCATTGATTCAACACTACTACCCTTAATTGAAGGAGCTGGTTTAGCTTCTACTTTCTTTGTAGGCATATCTTCAATGCTTCCACCTTTTTCGACTGGTGCTTTTAAAACAGGCGCTACAATTGCACCTTGTTCTAAGCTACCACCTGTTGCTGCTTTATTAGCTTGAACAGGAGGAACAATAGCACCTTGATCTAAACTACCACCAGTTGCCGCTTTATTAGCTACAACTGGAGCAACTATAGGAGCTTGGTCAAGACTACCACCAGTTGTTGGAGGAGCAACTTTTTTACTAGCAGGTTTAACATCACTTAATGATGATTCGATATTTTGATCGTATGATACATGCTTGCTCATTGGTTGATTATGAGAAGCTGGATCAATGTATTTACCTCTTTGTGCGGCAGACTTCATTTCTTCAGCAACAAATGGATGCTTAATCATACGAGCATCATTACGAACACCTTTTACTTCCCAGCTTACTTTTACATTTGGCGTGCTGGTAGCAATCTCAAATTGATTATTGCTTACTTCTTTACTGATAATTGCTTGTGCAAAAGAACCAATTACTGTTAATTGATAACGAGAATCTTTGTTCAATGCTTCATAGTAATTAGGTAATTGAACAATTGCTTTTCCTGTAGCATCTGTAGTAATGTTGCCACTATAGAAATTGATCACTTCATTACTTTCAGCAGCAGCGTGCATAAGAATTTTATTTGCTGGATCAAGCGGATGATCCATGGTGAATGCTTTTACACCCACTACTGTAAAGTCTTGATTTACCCAAACTTTACCCGTAGTATTATCGATGCGCATTCTTTCTCCGCCACCGCCTAATTCAAAAATTTGATAATCGTCTGTACCTGGATTGTTTCTTGTATTCCATTGGTTAACCCCAGCTTTTGCAAAACGTAAAGCGGCATCACCACTTTGTCCGTCGATATCTACAACAGAGAAAGAAGAAGATGAACGACTACGAATACCCGTAGAACCACCATGTAATACATCTAATTTATAAGAAGGTGACGTTGTTTCACCGATACCAACATTACCCGTTGCATCTTGGATAACGAAACGGCTTCCACCACCACCTAATTCAAAAATTTCAAGATAATCATCAGCAGGGCGATTGCGAATATTCCACTGGTTTACACCCGCTTTTGCAAAACGCAATGCCGCATCACCACTTTGTCCGTCAATATCAATTACAGAGAAAGAAGAAGATGAACGACT
>JBMOEQ010000287.1:0-3905 GCA_049314655.1 Ferruginibacter sp.
TTGCGGAATTTCAACAGGTACAATTTCATTTTCAAATTTTCCGGCTGTAATGGCAGCCTGACTGCGTTTATAACTTTCAATAGCAAAATTATCTTGGTCTTCGCGAGTGATGTTGCAAGTAGATGCACATAGTTCAGCAGCATTGCCCATAGCTTTACCATCGTATACATCCGTTAAGCCATCTTTTGCTAATCCATCTAATAATTGAACATGACCATATTTATTACCCCAACGCATAGTATCGGAGTAAAATGGCACATTGCTCATGCTTTCCATACCGCCTGCAATAACCACATCCGCATCTCCTAATAAAATACTTTGAACGCCTTGAGCAATAGCTTTCATTCCACTGGCACAAACTTTATTAACCGTTGTACAATTGACTTCATTGGGTAATCCTGCAAATTTTGCTGCTTGGCGAGCAGGTGCTTGTCCTAAATTAGCTTGAATTACAGACCCCATCAACACTTCATTCACTAAAGTCCCATCTACTCCGGCTTTTGCCAAAGCACCTTTAATTGCTACAGCGCCTAATTGAGTTGCAGTAAATTGTTTGAGCGAACCGCCGAAACTTCCTATTGGAGTACGAACAGCTGCAATGATATAAACTTCTTTTTTCATGTGGAGAATCGTTTTAGGCTGCAAAGTTAAGGAGAAACTCATTGGGAAATATGCCCGGATTTTCCAAAAGAACTTTGAACAAATATATTTCAATGCATTGCCGCTATGCAATACAGATAATAGTATTTGTGTGGATGTATCCTTATAATTGAGATAGTTATTTTACATTTGAACTAATGATTACGCAACTATTTAATTGGAGAATGTTACTGGCCATCATTGCAATTGGCATTGTTACCGGTACCATATTTTACTCCAACTATCTTTCACGGAAAATTGCCAGAGATGAAAGAGAGAAAGTAGATGTGTGGGTACAATCCTTAAAAACACGTGCCGAAACATCCGAAAAATCGGCATTAGATTTAACCAACAGCATTACATCGCACAACACCGATATTCCGATAATAGAAACAGATGATTTTGATAATCCAACCGGTGTTAGTTTAAATTTAGACAGTACAGTTTTAAGTAAAGACACAGGTTATTTAAGAAGAAAATTAAGCCAGTTTAAAAAGCTCAGAGACCCAATTGTTGTAGAATTGAATAAGGAGCCATTAATCATCAACAAATATTATTACGGTGATTCTGAATTATTGCAAGAAGTTCGGTATTATCCTTTAATACAATTGTTTATTGTGGCATTATTTATCATCATTACATTAATTGCAATAACAACACGAAATAAATCTACCCAAAATCAAGTGTGGGCGGGCATGGCAAAAGAAACGGCACATCAACTTGGCACTCCACTTTCGTCATTACAAGGTTGGGTAGAATTGTTGAAAGAAACACCCGGAAGCGAAAAAATTGCAATGGAAATGCGTAAAGATGTAGATCGATTGAAATTGGTAAGCGATCGGTTTGGCAAAATAGGCAGCAAGCCCAATTTAGAAGAAAGCAATGTTGTGTATCAAGTAGAACAAATGGTGAATTATATCAAAAGAAGAGCTACCGATAAAGTACATTTTACAATTGACAGTAATGGTGAAAATGAAATACCGGTAATGATCAGCGGACCATTATTTGATTGGGTGATAGAGAACTTACTCAAAAATGCACTCGATTCGATGGAAGGAAAAGGCAAAATTGATATTGTCATTAAAAATGAAATTACTCAAGTACTCATAGATGTTACGGATGATGGAAAAGGTATCAGTAAACACAATATCAATAATGTTTTTAAACCGGGCTTCACCACCAAAAAACGTGGTTGGGGGTTAGGCTTAAGTTTATCGAAACGCATCATTGAACAATATCATAAAGGAGAAATATTTGTAAAACAATCGGAAGTCAATAAAGGCACTACGTTTAGGATTGTGCTGAAGAAATAGTTTAGAAGTTTAGGGTTTAGGGTTTAGTTGATGAACAGTAGATTATCAATAGATGAACAGTAGTTTAACAATGGATGAACAATTGTTTAACGGTAGTAAAATATTTTCCAAGATTGAGCTACAACATTCAACACTTAACATTCAACTTAAAAAAATTTGCGCCTTAATTTACTTTGTTTCTTTGCGTGAAAATTTAAAATTTAACATCCAACATTATGTTACCGCTTTGCATGAAAATTGCTTAAAAAATGTCATCTTTTTATTTTGAAAATTAATTTTCTACATTTGCACTCCCAACCGGGAAACCAATTGAAGAATGCGGCGATGGCGAAATTGGTAGACGCACTACCTTGAGGTGGTAGCGCTCGCAAGGGCGTGGGAGTTCGAATCTCCTTTGCCGCACAATAAAACCCTTGAGTTTCAAGGGTTTTATTTTTACCTCTAATTCATCAATCCCTGATTATTTTATCCTTATTCAGGCATTAGTTATCTTGTAAAAAAATATGGTTATGGCATCTCAAATTACTTGTCCGAAATGTGGAAATGCATTTGATGTAGAAAATGTGCTTGCAAGCGAAATTGAATCAAAAATCAAACAACAATATCAAGCACAATTAACCCAATCGTTAGAAATCGTTGAAAACGACAGAAAGAAATTGGAAGAAGATTTGCGTTCGTTTGAAGAACGTAAGAAAAACGAAAACGAATTGTTTTTGCAACGGCTACAAAAAGAAAAGTTGAAAATGGAAGTAGAAATACAAGATCAACTGAATAAATCAATAACAGCCGATTTCGAAAATAAATTGCGTATGCTTGAAGCCAATAATCAGCAAAATGAAGAAAAACTAAAAGAAGCTCGATTAAAAGAATTGGATTTTTTACAAAAAGAACAACAACTCAAAAACAAAGAAGCCGAACTGGATCTAACCTTACAAAAAAAATTGCAAGAAGAAAGATTATTACTATCTGATCAAATTCGTTCGCAAGAGGTAGAAAAATCGGCCTTAAAAGAAAATGAATTCAACCTCAAACTCAAAGAAATGCAGTTGCAGTTGGAGGAGCAAAAAAAATTGGCCGACGAAATGAAACGTAGAGCCGAACAAGGTTCTATGCAGCGACAAGGAGAAGTTCAAGAACTATTATTAGAAGAAATTTTAAAAGAATATTTTCCATTTGATATTATTGAAGAAGTTGGCAAAGGGGTTGAAGGGGCAGATTGCATTCAACTCATCAGAAACAATTCGGGTAAAGAATGTGGTAAAATGATTTATGAAAGCAAACGTACAAAAGCTTGGAACAACAGTTGGGTAGATAAATTAAAAGCCGATAAACGCAATAAAGGTGCCGATGTTGCCATATTGGTTACTCAAGTTTTTCCAAAAGATATGGAACGATTTGGCGAAAAAGATGGCGTATGGATTTGTTCTTTTAATGAAGTGAGTAGTGTGGCCTATCTTTTAAGATCCGGATTATTGCATGTTTACGAAATACAAAAAAGTCAGGAAAATAAAGGCGACAAAATGCAATTGCTGTATAATTACCTCACCGGCAATGAATTTCGCGGACAAATTGAAGCTATAGTAGAAGGTTTTATGTCGATCAAACAAGGCATCACCAAAGAAAGGATGCAAATGGAAAAAATTTGGAAAGAACGCGAAAAGCAATTGGAAAAAGTACTGATCAATACCAGTGGTTTATATGGTTCGGTAAAAGGCATTGCAGGAGCTTCTGTAGGCGATATCCCATTGTTAGAAGGCGACGATGCGGAAGGGAATTTTAATATCGAGGCTTAGATATACAATGGTTGAACGATAGTTGAACAATGGTTGAACGATGGTTTAAGGGTTTAGAAGTTTAGGGTTTAGAGTTTAGACTTTATAAACTTACCATCTTTATAAACTTATTCGAGTCTTTTAAAATTCAACATTTTATAAAACTCCATCGAGATTAATT
>JBMOEQ010000288.1:0-3875 GCA_049314655.1 Ferruginibacter sp.
ATTAAGGCTTATGCGATGTTAGAAAATAAAGTAGCTAAACGTCCACGTAAAAAACATGGCAATATACCTTTGTAAGTTTAGTTAGGGAATATTTTATATGGATTGATATTGAATTGGAAACGGATGTTGCGTGAGGGATAGCAGCGGATAGCCCGCAAACCCGAAGCCATGAGGGTGCGTACTAGCAGCGCATAGCCCGACCCCACCTTGTATTTTGTGGGGACACGCCCAAAAAAAAGCGCAGTTAGAAATGCTCTAACTGCGCTTTATATTTTTGGTGAAATATTATTTTAAAATACTTCTGCTGATAACAATGCGTTGTACTTCGCTGGTGCCTTCGTAGATCTGTGTAATTTTTGCATCACGCATTAAACGCTCTACATGGTATTCTTTTACAAAGCCGTATCCACCGTGGATTTGAACCGCTTCGGTGGCTGTCCACATGGCGGTTTCACTGGCAAATACTTTAGCCATACTAGAGCTGAGTGTATAGTCTAATTTTTCATCTTTTTCCCATGCCGCTTTTAAGCACAATAAACGTGCGCACTCAATTTTTGTGGCCATGTCGGCGAGTTTAAATTGAATGGCTTGATGGTGCATGATTTCTTTTCCAAAAGCTTTACGTTGTTTGCTGTAACCCAATGCTCTTTCGTAGGCGCCACTGGCAATACCTAATGCTTGCGATGCAATACCAATGCGGCCTCCGGCTAAAGTTTTCATGGCAAATTTAAAGCCGAAACCATCTTCGCCAATGCGATTTTCTTTAGGCACTTTTACATCGTTGAAAAGAATGGTATGTGTATCGGAACCACGGATACCCAATTTATTTTCTTTAGCTCCAACTACTACACCCGGCCAACTTTTTTCAACAATGAATGCATTGATACCTTTGCTGCCTTTTGCAGGATCGGTTTGTGCAATAACTAAATAAGTGCTGGCGCTACTACCATTGGTGATCCAGTTTTTAGTGCCATTCAATAAATAATAATCGCCTTTATCTTCGGCAGTAGTGCGTTGCGAAGTGGCGTCGCTACCGGCTTCGGGCTCGCTTAATAAGAATGCGCCGATATGTAATTCGCCATCTTTTTTTCCTTGAGCCAAGGGCACTAAATATTTTTGCTTCTGTGCTTCGGAACCATATTCTTGCAAACCATAACATACTAAGCTATTGTTTACGCTCATGCATACACTAACACTGGCATCAACTTTACTGATTTCTTCCATAGCCAATACATAGCTAATGGTATCCATGCCACTTCCACCATACTCGGGTTTAACCATCATGCCCATGAAACCAAGATCGGCCAATTTTTCAATTTGTTCTTTTGGAAATTTTTGGTGTTCATCTCTATCAATTACACCGGGCAAACATTCGTTGTTAGCGAAATCGCGTGCCGCTTGTTGAATCATTAAATGTTCTTCAGTAAGTTGAAACTGCATAGCAATGTTTTTGACAAAAATAAGGGATAAAAACTAATGGTTGTTAGTATGGGGAGGAAAATGTTTGGATACGGAGTATGAACGGTGGATGAACAATAGTTTAGAAGTTTAGAGGTTTAGGGTTTAGTGCAGATTTCACCAACTTTAGAAGCCTTATAAACTTTAGAAGCTTACTGCGTTTAGGAGTTTAGAGGTTTAGGGTTTAGTGCAGATTTCACCAACTTTAGAAGCTTTATAAACTTTAGAAGCTTACTGCGTTTAGGAGTTTAGCGGTTTAGAGTTTAGTACAGCGTGTACAGGCTTTAGAAACCTTATAAACTTTAGAAGCTTACTGCGTTTAGGAGTTTAGAGGTTTAGGGTTTAGTGCAGATTTCACCAACTTTAGAAACCTTATAAACCATATAAACTTAACAGACACAACAAACTCTATAACCCTCTTCAAAAAAATGCTTTTTGCTAATTAAATTAGTATTTATACCTTTAGCCTATGTACGCCATTGTAGATATTGAAACCACGGGAGGCTATGCTTCGGCAAGTAGGATTACCGAAATAGCCATTTATGTACATGATGGCGAACGGGTGGTGAGGCATTTTGAAAGCTTGGTAAATCCGGAGCAATCGATACCACGATATATTACCGCACTTACCGGCATTGACGATGATATGGTAGAAGATGCGCCGGTTTTTGATGCAATTGCCGAAACGGTGTATGATATTTTAAAAGATACAGTTTTTGTTGCCCATAATGTAAACTTTGATTTCTCTTTCATAAAGCACCAACTGCAATTGTCGGGCTTAAATTTATCCGTACCTAAACTTTGCACCGTACGCTTGGGAAGAAAAATTTTCCCTGGATTACCTTCTTACAGTTTGGGTAAATTGTGTCAATCGCTTCATATACCTATAGAAGACAGGCATAGGGCCGGAGGCGATGCTAAAGCAACGGTATTGTTATGGGAACATTATTTGGCCCATGGCGGTATGGAGGATATTGATAAGATGTTGAAACGTACTTCGGGCGAGCAATGGTTGCCTTTACAATTACAAAAGGATGCCATTAATAATTTACCTACCTCACCGGGTGTATATTATTTTCATGATGAAAAGGATAAAGTGATTTATGTGGGTAAGGCGGTGAACATTAAGAAAAGGGTGAGCAGTCATTTTACCCACCATGATGCCGGCAATAAGCGACAACAGTTTCTTCGATTGATTAGAAGAATCAGTTATCAATCTTGTGCCACCGAATTGGAAGCTATTGTTTTGGAAAGCGCCGAAATTAAAAAACGTTGGCCAAAATATAATTATAGTCAGAAGCAAGCCACCAACCGTTTTGCTTTGTATTGTTATGAAGACAATAAAGGGTATAAAAGATTGGCCATTGATAAATTGAAAAAAAATATTCCGCCTATTTATCGGTTTAATTTATTGCGAGAAGGGCAGGCCATGATGCGCAAATTGGCTGATGCGTACGAGCTCCATTATAAATTGTGTTTTATGGATAAAGGGCCTATTGATGATACTGAATGGGAAATGATAGGCGAACCACAACAATATAATCAACGCGTAGAACAGGCTTTAGCGGCTTTAGAAATCGATTTGCCCACATTTGCTGTAATTGATGAGGGGCCAGATGAAACCCAACGCTTATGTTTATTGATAGAGCGTGGATGTTTTTGGGGGATGGGATATTTACCTCAATCTATGCAAAACTATACCTCCGATGAAATCAAGTTATTTTTAAACCCTATGCACGATAATGATACGATACGACATTCCATTTATTCCTTTGTACAAATACATCCCGAAAAGCGCATTGCTTTAACTGCTTAATGAAACCGAATGGTACATATTTTCCCCTTGTGATTTGAATCAATTAACCAATTTTTTATTTCGTTAACGGCTGTTATTTTCGCAGCCCTATTACTAAAAATATGATTGAATATACATCTGCCATAGCCGCTGAATTAAATTTAAAACCCAATGCAGTACAAGCTGTATTGAGTTTGCTTGCCGAAGGTTCTACCATTCCTTTTATTGCCCGTTACAGAAAAGACAGTACAGGTGCATTGGATGAAGTACAAATTCAGCATATACAGGAAAAATCGAAATTTTTAAAAGAGTTTTCGGAGCGTAAGGCATTTATAGCAAAGTCTATTACCGAGCAAGAAAAAATGACCCCGGCTATACAGGAAAAATTAGATGCGGCTACTACTTTGGCTGCATTGGAAGATATATATCTACCTTTTAAGCCTAAACGTAAAACGAAGGCCCAAACTGCAAGGGAAAATGGATTACAACCCTTGGCCGATTTACTGTTAATGCAAGAAGATGTTGATGTACTTGCTGCTGCAGAAAAACATATCAATGAAACCGTATTAACAACCGATGCGGCATTGCAAGGGGCTAGGGATATTATTGCCGAAACCATAAA
>JBMOEQ010000289.1:0-3845 GCA_049314655.1 Ferruginibacter sp.
ATGGAATAAATCTTTCCACCGTAACATCGCCACTAACGGTACCGGATGATTGCCCAACACGTGCTGTTCCACTTCCATCAGATTTAAGTACAAGATTCCCTCCTGTTGTTAAAGTTACTCCCGAACCCACAGTTAATGTTCCTAAATTTCCACTTGATCCAGCAGCTATATCTAAAGCTGTACCTAATGTAGCCGAACTACTTGCGTTTAAAGTTAAGGTGCGTAATGTTCTCGCTCCAGATGCAAAATTAAGTGCACCAGCAGTGCCTCCAATGGTTAATCCGGATGTAGATGACCCTACAAGATTTCCAGATCCAGAAACTGCACCATTTACAGTTAACGTGTTAGAAGTTCCAATTGTTAAATCGCCACTGGTTAAAGTTAGCGCACCACCTGCTGTAGCACTTGCGGCTAATGTTGCTCCTGCTGCATTGTTTAATGTTAATGTTCCGTTGTAAGTACCGGCAGGAATGGTTTGAGCTGATGCACCACTAAAGGTTACGGCAAACGACCAAGTTCTACCTGTTGGTAATGGCGTGGCACCTACATTTTGAGTTTGTAAAGTTCCAGTACCACTTGTAGTAAGTGTGGCCCCTGCTACTGCAAAAGTACTTGCATTTAAACTGCAACTACTCGCTATCGTTAGTACACCATTGATGGTTCTATCTGCAGCTAAAGTTATTCCACCGGTATTGTTTATGGTTACATTTAAAGGTGATGAACTTGTAGGCCATTCTACACCTGGTGTTCTAGAAGTTGAACCGGAATATAATAAAGTACCTGAAGCACCGTAAACGATGGTTGCTCCTGCGCCCAAAGTAATGGTTGGATTATTAGATAAATCCAATGTACCATTAATGGTTAAGGTTTTACCTGCGGCAACATTAAGCGTACCGCCACTTAAATTTAAGTTTGAAATGGTTTCATTAAAATCAACTGCAAAAGTACCTGTTGATAAGCTTACGGTAGATGCATCGGGTAAACGATTGTCGGCCGAAATGCGTAATGTACCACCGTTGATGGTATATGAAGTAGCTGTTAATGTACCTGAAACCGCTAATTCGCCAGCAGAAACAGTTGTAGCTCCATTATATGTATTGCTATTAGTTAAAGTAATGGTTCCTGCGCCCACTTTGGTTAAAGTATTAGAACCCGAAATAACGCCCGAAATGGTTAAATTACCAGTACCTCCAATACTACTTGCAGTAGCTAAAGCTATTGTGCCAGCCCAAGTTGCAGCAGTGCCCGAGTTATTGATTAAAGCACCAGCACTAGATAAACCCGTTCCATTTATGGTTAGGGGTTCTGCACTGGCATAATTGATTCCATTTACATCTAATAGCGCACCTGAAGTTACTGTTGTACCTGCAGAAGTTGCACCTAAAGCTGCTGTATTACCTAAAGATAAAGTTCCGGTATTAACAGTAGTTGTTCCGGTAAATGTATTTGTGCCGGATAATATGGTTGTTCCACCATCTATAATTAAACCACTTGTGTTTACAATTGCGCCAGACAATGTAACAGTGCCATCCCCCCCGGTAACTGTTAAATTTCCACCTAAAAATATCTCATTATTAAAAGTAGCAGAACCGGTTCCACTTAAACCAATTGTTCTAGTGGCAAAACTTGTATTTGGAGCAACATAAATAGATTGAGGTACAGTAATTCCGGTGGTTGCATATACACTCACACTATTGCCCATTTGTACATCTCCTACATTTAATCCTAAATCAATTCCTCTATTACCTGTAGAAGTATTGGTTCCTAAACCTCCATTATTTTTAATGATAACCGAACCTTCTCCTATTTGAATTTGTCCGGGATAAGTACTACCATTGGCTTCTACTTGTAATATACCTGGTCCACTTTTACCGAATTTAGTAGCGGCATCAGAACCAGTACTGGTGATAGCGCCAGAAAGAATAAATGTTTTACCGGAAGCAACATTTAATACACCTGCTGTAGTAGATGCTACAACAGTTAAAGTGCCTGAACGGGTTGTATTGTCGGTTACATCTAAAGTTGTTGAAGTAGAACCATTACCGATAGATAATCCGCCCGAGCCCAATACCGCATTATTTGCGATAGAAACTGTACCACTACTAATTGTATTACCACCAGAATAACTGTTAGATGTATTGGTTAAAGTAACTTTCCCTGCACCATATTTAGTCAGCGAAAATGCACCGGAAATTAAACCACTGATGGTCATATCGCCTGTACCACCAACACTAGCAGCTGAGCCTAAACTTACTGCTCCGGCCCAAGTAGTAGCAGTACCCGAATTGTTGATTAATGCACCATTTGTAGCAGTTCCTGTACCATTAAGAGTTAATCCTTCTGTAGCAGAAGTAATTAATGAAAAACCATTCATATCTAAAGTAGCTCCTGAAGTAACTGAAGTACCTGCAGCAGTAGAACCTAATGGGCCTGTTGATGATGAAGTAGAGCCAGCACCTAATTGTAATGTACCTGCACTTACGGTTGTTAATCCCGAATAACTATTGGATGCATTTGAAAGAATAAAATTATTGGAACCGTCTTTAATAATTGCCCCGGTACCACTAATAATACCTGATGCGGTGACATTAGCAGATGCCCCTCCAACAGTTAATGTGTTAGAACTTAAGCCAATTGTTCCTTGTAAAACTAAAGAACCTGCAGCACCGGTAACGTCCGCATTAATTCTTGAGCTGGAAGCCAAAGTAATTGCTCCTGGCCAAGTATTATTTCCTCCTGTGCTTCTTAAAGCGCCATTTGCAGATCCTTGTCCCGAACCATTTAAGGTTGTAGCATAAGTAGCAAATGTATTATTACCACTTGCAAAATACATCGATAAAGTTGCATCATTTTGAACGGTAACGCCAGAAGTAACGCCTAATGCATTTGCATGTTGTAATTCTAATCGAGCATTTGTATTGATCGTTGTAGATCCGGTGTAGGTATTGTTGCCAGAGAAAATCATAAAACTAGTACTACCACCTGAAAGCACTTTATTTGCGAGTGTACCTGAAGTAGCATTGGTATTTACCCCATCAGAAATAATACCCGAAACTGTTCTGGTACCTGTAGTTAAATTATAACCAAATCTTAATCCATCACCTGCAGCATGTCCAAAATTAGTTAAGCTTGCATTTTTCCAAAAAGAATTAGGGTTGTTATCTCCAAAAGAATAAATACAAAGTTGAGCAATGGGCCCTGTTGTTGCAAATGAAAGGTCATAATAAGTTGTTCCTGCAATGGTTGCATTAAACGTATTAGAAGAGGTAACTTCTATAGTTAAAGTACGATCTGAACCTGATGTAGCACCAGTATTTTCAACTGTAGTACTTCCGCTATAAATTTTCCAACCTCCGGTATTGTCTATTTGAAAACGAGCGATGGTATTTCCATCTGTTGAAGAAAAGAAATTGGTAACACTTGTAGTATTCCTAAATGAAATACCAATTCTTCCACCTGAGGAAGGATTAGATCCTGTGTATACAGTAATCGTAAAACGATCGCCTACCTTCAAAGTACGAGCAGAACCCGATATTCCATTTCCGGTTGTATTAAACGTTTCAAATGCAGCTGCACCAGGTGTGTTACCAAAACTACCTCCATTGGCATACTGGGCTAATTCTGCTCCATTATTGTATGTTCCTCCATATGGAGGATTGTTGTTCTTTTCGGTATTAATGGTATTAAAATTTGCCGTATTGGTTGTATACGTTACCGTTGTTTGCCCATGCACACTCAACTGTACTGTAGCTGTTATCAATACCAAAAACAAAACTTTGGCAAACTTAAAATGCATAGAAATCTGTTGCATACCGGTCAATTGCGCCTCTGTGTGCATAGTTGTT
>JBMOEQ010000290.1:0-3821 GCA_049314655.1 Ferruginibacter sp.
TTGGAAGCCGATTAGCTGAACGACTGTACTTAGATGAAAAAGCAGATGTATGCGTAATGGTACATAGTTGGCCAAAAGCTGCTTGGAGTAGTCGACTTGGAGTAGAATTAACTAAAGCAGATATCACTAATTACGCTGAAGTTGACGAAGCTGTGGAAGGATGTGAAATTGTTTTTCATTGTGTAGGTGTTGGAGGTACCCGTGAGCAGGCAATGAAAATTAATGTAGAAGGCACTCGTAATGTGTTAATGGCATGTCAAAAACACAAGGTTAAACGTGTGGTTTATCTAAGTAGCGTTGTAGTTCATGGCGACAAAATTTTTGACGGAATGGATGAAAATACTTCATTCGCAAGCTATGGCGATGCGTATGCCGATGCTAAAATTGAAGCTGAAAAAGTATTTTGGGAACTCATTAAAGAATATAATCTGGAGGGTTCTGTAGTTCGTCCAACTTATGTTTGGGGTCCACTTTCGCAATACTATTCTATAGATTATGTGCAACAAATGAAAAAGAAGACTTTTTATTTGGTGGATAATGGAGAGCACGATTGCAATGCAGTTTATGTTGATAATGTGGTTGATTTAACCCTTTTATGTGCACATCACCCCAAAGCTGTTGGCGAAGCATTTAATGCAACGGATGGAGAGCAACTTAAATGGAAAGATTTTTTTGCGTTTTATGCCAATATGTTAAATACAAAGATTGAGACTTTTAAAAGCATTCCTACCATTGATGGTTTAGACCGAAAGATGTTGAAATTTGCGAAACAATCATTATTGAATATGATTGCACCAATTACATTGCGCAATGATAAATTAGAACAGAATAATCCTCAATTAGCAAAATGGCTTTGTAAAGCACCTCGCAAGTTATTAAAAATACCATTAAAGAAAATTCAAAATATTTTGCCTGAGATGGATGCTGTCGAAATGAGTTTTTATAGTTTTGATGGTTTTATTTCTATTGCAAAATCAGAAAAAATATTAGCATATAAACCACGAATATCAGTTGCTGAAGGTATGAAATCAACTGAAATTTGGTTGAAGGATCAGAATCATATTTAATTGCATTTAGTTGAAAAAAATTAAGAATGAGACTATCAGAAATACAACTTTCGATAATAATACCAACTTGTAACAGAGGTAATAATCTGATTCAGGTGCTTGATTCTATTACTCGATTATTGATTGACAAACAACTTTTTGAGTTAATACTCGTTGATAATGGTTCAACCGATAATACGAAACAAAATTGTTTAGACTTTATTGAACTCCATTCAGATATAAATGTAAAATACCTTTATGAACCTGTGCCAGGATTGATGTCGGGTCGTCATTTTGGTGCAGAGAATGCCAAAGGCCATATCTTATCATTTTTGGACGATGATTGTGATCTATCACCTGCTTGGGCTGATTCAATATTACAAATTATGAATCAAAGACCTGATGTGGATTTGTTAACTGGTCCAAACCTACCAAAATATGAATCATATCCTCCTAGTTGGTTAAATTATTTTTGGCAAAAAACTCCTTATGGTGGCCAACAATGTGGCGAGCTTAGTTTATTAGATCTAGGTCAACAAATTGTTGAAATTGATGCAATTTGGGTTTGGGGATTAAATTTTGTTATCAGAAAATCAGCTTATGAAAAATTAAGAGGTTTTCATCCTGATATCGTTCCACAACGAATCCAATTTTTACAAGGAGATGGTGAAACTGGAATTTCCATTAAAGCAAATGAAATGGGTATGAAGTCGCTTTATCATTATGATGTACTACTTTACCATATTGTTCCTGAATTTAGGTTAACATCTACATATTTCGAAAAGCGATATTATTACCAGGGTATTGCTGACTCCTATACATCGTTGCGTTATCAGCATGGTTTATATAAAAAGCAAGATTTTGAAGCATTAAAAGTACCTATAACTAAAAAATTGAAGCGCTTAGTGAAAAAGCAATATCAGGAACTTTTTAAACCAAATTCCAGCCAAATTTTAAACGATGAAATAACAAATCTAAGAAATCTTTTTTATCAAAAGTACTCCGAAGGTTATGCTTACCATCAACATCATTTCAATACAAACCCTAATGTACGCGACTGGGTATTAAGGCCTGATTATATGGATTATAAATTGCCAATTCTTTAAAAATAAAAAACAATTATGCTCGAACAAATCAATCACAACGACAAAATATTGGCTATTATCATACATGCCAATTATTATAAAGAAGGAATTTCTTTTTTTACACCCGATAGTTTTTCACAGCAGTTAGGTTATATGAATCGCCCCGAAGGTTACCTAATACCTCCACATGTACACAATGTAGTAGAACGCAAGGTAGAGCTTACTCAAGAAGTATTATATGTAAAAAGCGGAAAAGTACGCGTCGATTTCTATGATGACGATAAACAATATCTCGAAAGTAGAGTTATCTCAACCGGCGATGTCATTTTATTGGCCCATGGTGGACATGGTTTTAAAATGCTAGAACAATCGGAAATGATTGAAGTAAAACAAGGTCCATTTTGTGGCGAACTGGACAAAGTCCGATTTGATTCCGTATCTGATGAAGAAATAAAGTTTTAATTATATATACAACAATCCATTTACCGCACTATTTTCCCCTTTAGGGGTTAGGGGCAGATTAGACAATCATTATGAGTAAGTTTATTCCCGTTTGTGAACCATTTTTGGATGGCAACGAACTAAAATATGTAATCGATGCCGTGGAAACCGGCTGGATTTCGTCGGCAGGTAAGTATGTTACCGAGTTCGAAAAACAATTTGCAGCTTATTGCGATTGCAAATACGGTGTGGCTGTTTGCAACGGTACTGTAGCTTTACACTTGGCTTTAGTGGCTCTCGGAATTGGCAAAGGAGATGAAGTAATTATTCCTACTTTCACCATGATTGCTTCGGCTTTTGCTGTGGCTTATACGGGCGCAACGCCTGTTTTCGTGGATGCTGATAAAGAAACATGGAATATTGATGTTACAAAAATTGAGGAGAAAATTACGCCTCGCACCAAAGCCATAATGCCTGTGCATATTTTTGGATTGATGTGCGATATGGATGCCATTATAGCAATTGCTAAAAAACACAATTTAGTCATAATTGAAGATGCAGCTGAAGCTCACGGGGCTGAATACAAAGGCCGTAAAGCTGGTTCGTTTTCGGATATGGCTTCGTTTAGCTTTTTTGCAAATAAAAACATCACTACTGGCGAAGGTGGGATGGTTGTAACAAACGATGAAGCTATTTATAACAAAGCTCGATACCATAAAAACTTATGTTTCCCAATGGACGGAAACCGCAACTATACACACGACGAAATTGGTTTCAATTTCCGTATGAGCAATGTAATTGCCGCCATAGGCTTAGCACAAGTTGAAAAGGCTGAAGATTACAAAGAACTCCGCATAAAAAACAACGCACTGTACCGAGGATTTCTAAAGGATGTACAAGGAATCAGTTTTCAACCTTTGCATCCCGACTTCCTGAATGTAAGTTGGATGAATGCTATTGTAATTGACCCATTTTTATATGGACATACCAAAGATGAATTAATTGTCCATCTAAAAGCTAATGGAATTGATACTCGTCTGTTATTCAATGGTATGCACAATCAAAAGTCATTGGCTGACTATGGGTGTGATTGCTCTGGCAATTATCCTGTTTCAGACTGGTTAACCCAAAATGGATTGTATTTGCCATCTGCTAGTAATTTGAGCGAAGAAGAGATTAAAGGGATATGCGAAATAATTGCAATTTTTTAATTCTTAATAATTATTTGATATGACCAACAACCTCCTTA
>JBMOEQ010000291.1:0-3810 GCA_049314655.1 Ferruginibacter sp.
ACTCCATGCGCCGTGGTCTAATCCCCATTTTTGATCTAATCCAACTGTTGTTTGAAGTATGAGCGATTGCGTTTCCAAGGCTAATGCAGGACTTCCGGGAGCAGGATATTGTACATCAAATAAAGCTTTTGGAAAACCTCCAAAATCATGAATGGTAGCGGGTTTTTCCATTGCCGTTACAAATGTGCCCTTCGTTTCCCAATGCGCCGAAATACAAATAATGGCATTAGACTTGGGGATGCTTTTTCCAATATTTCTAAAGCCGGTTACAAATTCATTTTCTTCAATAGCATTCATCGGACTACCATGCCCCAGAAATAATACCGGCATTTGTTCGGTACTGTTATAGTTTTGCGTAAGGCTTTCAAGTGCATTTAATTTCATGGTGGTTCCTATTGATATACTGGTTAAGGCTACAGATTTTATGAATGATTTTCTATTCATATTTATATTAAGCGCATTGTATAGATAAGATTAGTTATTCAATAGTTGTCTTTTAAAAAATTGCCAACTCTCTATAAATACATTGATATCGTTTGGATAATTGTGTTCGCCATTGAGCACTTTTAATAAAACGATTTCGGGTTTGCCTTTTTGAAAATAAGTATAGCGTTCTATTGTTTTTCCATCATTGGGGTCATTATCGGGTATCGCTGTTTTTTCGGGTAAGCCAGTATAGCCCGCCAATGTTGCCCAATATTTAAATGAAGCATCGGTAGATTGTACCAGACCTTTATCCAATACCTGCCCACCGTTGTAAGGATTAATGCCATCTTTAGTGCCGTTGATGATCATAACCGGAACGGGCTTGCGTTTTTCTATACAATCCATATTGGTAGAATCGGGGATATTGGCTACAATTGCTGTAATGGCGGTAATTTTTTTGGGCATCGTGTACGCCAATTTAAAAGCCATATGTCCGCCTCCCGATGTGCCAATTACAAATACTTTTTTTCGGTTGATATTATAATGCTTTACTGCATAGTCGATCATTTTTTTGAAGAAAGTATTTTCATCTATATCAATAACATTGGCTTCGGCTGGAGTTTGCTTTCTGCATTCATTCCAATTTTTTTTATAAGCATCCGGATAAAAAGCGATAAAGTTTTCTGTTGTTGCTAAAGTCGATAAAGCAACCGTATTTTTCATATCATTTAAACCCGTACCTCCCGATCCGTGAAGTATAAAAATTAAACTGCCATCATGCGTTAATTGCTGTGGCTTTGTAAAATGAAATGTTCTATAAATGCCATCAATTAAAAAGGAATCACTAATTACTTGCGCATTTGACGATACACATATTACAGTGCACAAGAATAAACAGAGCCGGATTTTATTTTTCATATACTATTGGAAAAATTAATGTTCAACTTATTTAGATACTGTTGTGTTTTTATTGGCATCCACACCTTGTATGAATTGAATTACCCCGTTCATGAAGATTTTTTGATCATCCCACATGGCTAAATGGCTTCCATTAGGACAATATAAATACTGTCCGTTTTTAACCATTTTACTTTGTTCTTCCATCGCTTTTGGATCCATGGTATCGTGTTTTGCACCAACCATTAAAGTGGGAATCGTTATTTCGTGCAACCTGTTTTTAATATCCCATTGAGCTAATCTGCCACTGATGCCAAATTCGCTGGGTCCTTGCATCATTGTGTAAATTGCTCCGTTACCGTGTTTCATAGAGCGATTGAATCCATCAGGCCATTCTTGTAATCGACATAGATGCTCTTGATAAAAATTGGGAATGAGCAATTCCATATAGCGAGGATTTTCAAAATCTTTCTTTGCTTCAATGGCTTTTATTTCGGCAAGTACTTCGGGTTTCATTTGTTTTGCCAATACTTCATCGGCATATTTACCATATTCGGGTGCACTAGCAACCATATTGGCAACCACCATACCTTTTAGATGTTGTTGGTATTTCAACGCATATTCCATTGCAAGAATACCGCCCCAAGAATTACCCAATACAAAAAAGTTGCTGCTATCTGCCCCAATGGCTTGTCGCACCTGTTCTACTTCTTCAACAAAACGTGCGGTAGTCCATAAGCTACTGTCTTTGGGTTGATCGCTGTAATACGAACCCAATTGATCATACTCATAAAATTCAAATCCTGCTCTTAAGAAAAAGGTTTCAAAACATTCCATGTATTCGTGCGTCAATGCCGGACCGCCATGCAGCAATAAAATTTTTATTCGAGGATTGTTGCCAAATCTTTTTGTCCAAACTTTAAAATTGCCCACCGGCGTTTTTATGGGGATGAGTTTAACACCGCCCGATTCAATACTATCGCCATAAGTATAATATTGGTTTGCAGTTGTGGTAGCCGAATCTTGTTTTGGGTTACAAGCATACAATAATCCAAAAAAAGCAAATAAAAAGAGAATGCGCATGGTCTCGATTTTAAAAGTTGAAGAATAAGTTACATTGAAATTGTAAACACTTTATTTTTTATTGATGTATTCGTTGGTGAAATGTATAGTTTGTTGTGGTGCAGAAAATTTATCCTTATTGTAGGCATCGGAATTACCCTTTGGTATGGATAAGTTTTGCCATTGATGAGATAAAGCCATCTTACCTATACATACAATTTGACCAATATGATAGGGGTAATGTGCCAGTTGACGATTGATGGCTTCCAATATAGTATGGCCTTGATTTCTGATGTAAATGATGGTGTTGAGATCTTCTTCTTTAATACTGTTAATTGCATGCATCAAACAATGCCAACCTTTTTCCCATGTTTCTAATAATGTTGCACGATCGGTAATTTGTTGTTCAAATTCGGCATCCCGGTTTCTCCAAGGTTTTTCGCCATCTGTTGTTAAAAAATCTGTCCACCTCGATAACATATTCCCACTTAAATGTTGCACAATAGTTGCAATGCTATTGGTTGTTGAATTGTATTGCCAAAAGAGCATTTCATCTGTAAGTTGAGCAAAAGTTTTATCGCCCAACATTTTGTAATATTCAAATTGCTTTTTTGTACTGTCTAAATAGTTGGATGTCATACAAAATTTTATAGCGGTTAAATTTTATAATCATACTGCTTCAACCTTTAATCCAATAGGTTGCTAATTGATTGTACAATATAGTAACAAATCTCATCTTCTGTAATGAAGTGGTTGTTACTTTTTTATTTCAGTCATTTTTAGTAATTCATTGGTTGTTTTCCAGTTTCTAGTAGTGGCTGTTACTTGTAGTTTGCCTTCTATAAAATTGTTGGTTAGTTTCGTTTTTCCGTATCCGTTTGGACAATATAGATAGATGGCTTCAGGTGTACAAGCGATTGCTTCATCGGGTAATTTTTTTGCTTCAAGTTCCCGTACATCATAAGATTTAGGTTTAGATGCTAAAAAAGTGATGTGAAAAAATGCAGGATCTTTTTTTGTATCTGTAGTAAAAGGATTGTTTTCAATGATTTGTTGCAATGCTTTTACCGTAAGTACAATAACCGGTATAGTATAGCCAAATTGTTGTTGAATTGCTTGAGAAAGGGTATGAGCAATGGTATCCGTTGAAGTTTTCTTATGTTCAAAAACAACATTGCCGCTTTGAACATACGTGTTTACATTGAAGTAGCCCAATTGCTCATAGAGGATACGCAATTGTTCCATTTTTATAAGGTTTTTCCCACTTACATTGATGCCTCTTAATATTGAAATATAGGTTGCCATGTTGAACGATTGATGCCAAACAATGTAGCTGTATTTTATTGTTGTTGCAGTACGTTGAAAGTCTACTACAAATTATTGATTTATTTACTTCTAATCGCCAAATATTCAATACCCATCTGC
>JBMOEQ010000292.1:0-3796 GCA_049314655.1 Ferruginibacter sp.
TGGGGGTATAATGTTTACCCAACTACCAGAACCATCGACAATTTCATCCTCAGCTTCAGAAAATATTTTGAAGAAGACAGCAGAAACCCTCAATATTTTCATTCGGTTAGAGGAATCGGTTATAAGTATACCGAACATTAAGCACGATGTATTGTTTCTAATTTTTGGGATAACGTAATAGCTTGTTCGTATAAGGCTAATCGTGGTGTGGCAAATCCTTCCGGCGCATACACACTGGCTTCAATAGCGCTTAACAAAGCTTGCATTTCTTGTACAATAGACTCCTGCACATTCAACTGCAACGCTGCATCGGTAAAAGCTTTTGCACTGCTTGTTGTAATAGGCAAATTCAATTTTTCGCAAAGCATTTGTTTACTCTCACTATTGATGGTTGTATAAAAAGCTTTTGAATCGGGCTCTTGTAATAATTGCTCGGTTCGTAAAAATA
This sequence comes from Ferruginibacter sp., assembly GCA_049314655.1. GTDB lineage: Bacteria > Bacteroidota > Bacteroidia > Chitinophagales > Chitinophagaceae > Ferruginibacter. The sequence continues at coordinate 449 of JBMOEQ010000292.1, forward strand.
AATTGCGTTGAATAAATTCTACAGGTGCTGGTTTTTCAAGTTCAACTACTAATTGTTGTTGTGTTGATGCAAATTTTTGTTGATTTTTTTCCTTTCTTAACCACATCATTAATCCAATTACAACAATCAGTATCACCGGCACAATGATGATCCATCTATTGGTAAACATCAATGCTGTAAATGATGTGCTTGTTTTTTTGTTGGTTATTTCCTGCGTACGCTTTTTGGTGCCATCACCTTTGATAACGGTTATTTTCAACTGTTGAATGCTATCGGTTACATACCGTTTTAAAACGGGGTTAAAATACCTGAAATGAATTACAGGAAGTGCATAAGTACCCGGTGTAGAAATGGTAAATGGATAAATAAATTTCTTGATGCCACTCACCGGAATGGTTGATTTGTTTAAAGCTTCTTCAACTTTAGGTTCGTAAGTTTCAATACCCGAAGGCCATTTAATTTCGGGCATATTTACTAATGGCATATTTCCATTACCCGAAATGCTTATCATCAATATTCCTTCATCATCTGTGGTAATTTGCGCTTGAGCCAGTTGAGCTTCAAGGGTAAAATCACCAACCGCACCTTTAAACAATTCTCTATTATCCGGTTCAGCAGGTAAAGCCTTTACTTCAATAACAACTGGTGTACTGGTTAATGTTACCGCTTCATGAATAATACCTTCTCCTCCAATGGCGCCACGCGCAAAATCACTGAAAACTTCTTCTAAATTTCCTCCAATAGATTTCGCATATCCCTCTTCTAAAAAATAAACTTGATTGTTTACTTCAGCCGATTCCAATTCAAACTTTCCGGCTTGCAACGGATACAATTGCACTTTACGAAGCGTATAAACATTGTATTCAGTGCTACCCATTTTTTCTGCCGTATTTTGATTTTCATTTGGTAAATCAATTACTGAAAATCCATTAAATGCCGGATTACGAATAAGGTTGCTTTCTGTTTTTAATCGGGTAAATAATTTATACGTTACCTGTATAGGCTCGCCAATAAAACAAGTTTGCTTATCAGTTTCAACCTTAATAAAAAGATTGTTTTTTACTTTTCCTTGAACCGTTTCGCCTTTTTTTAAAATATAATCGGTGTATGCTTCGGGATTGGGTTGAGGTTGCAAATCGAATCCGGGCATCTGAGGAAAAAATCCATTGGCATTTTGTTGTGGTACGTCCGATTGTTTCACCACTTTAATTTTTACCGGCTTTGATTGTAGCGTTTTGCCATCGGCAATTACAGTAGCCGAACCAAAAACAAAATTTCCGGTTGTATTGGCACGAAGCAAATACACTATTCCGGAAAATTGTACCATTTGATTATTAAAAATATTGCTACCGCTTTCTTCAACCGGAGAAGAAACCTGCTTAAATCCTTTTAAAGAAGGAGGCGTAAACTTAGTGATTGATTTTGCATTAATTACTGTAAACCGCAGTTCTATAACATCTTCTTTTCCTACTACGGGCTGAGTTACAGATGCGGTAAATATAGCTTGCGCAAACATGCCCTTTGAAAGCAAGAACAAAGCGATACAAAAATTAACAATTGTGTATTTAAAAGGCATACTTTTCATTACACCATAAATGTAAACGTACTGTAGAAATTTGCAATCAAAAAAGGGTGAATGGTTGTATTATTTTAACAAGATTAAATATAGAGCTGTTTATAAATCGCCCAACTGTGGTCGTAATACAATTTCTTCAACCACTGCTTGTGCAGATAATGTGGTTGCCGCAACAATCATTTTGGCAATATCACTTGCTTCCATGATGCGTTTAGATGAATTATCGAAACCTGCCCAAGAATCGGTAAGCACAGCACCCGGATAAACACCAGTTACTTTAATGTTTTGCGACTTCATCTCTTCCCTTAAATTATCATTAAACCCTTTGAGCGCATGTTTGGCAATGCTATAACTTCCGCCATTACTATACGCTTTTACCGAGGCAATAGAACAAATATTAAAAATATGTCCGCGTTGAGCTTCTACCATTGTAGGCAATAAGGCACGCGTAACATGATAAGCGCTGAACAAATTAGCATTCAACAAATCGGTTAAAACGCCGTCTTCTTCGGCTTGTATAGTACCCGGCGTAAATTGCCCGGCATTGTTCACCAACACATCAACATTGCCGGCTTTTTGTATCACCCAAGACGCAAATTCCTTTGCACCATTCGCCGAAGATACATCCGCAGGCATGGCGTTAATATTGGCATTGGGATAATATACTTGTAGCTCTTCTACCATTTTGTATAAATTAACGGCTCCCCGAGCACAACAATATAAATTAGCCCCTGTTGCAGCAAATGCATGGGCAATGGCTTTTCCAATTCCTTTCGATGCGCCTGTAATAACAATATTCATAAATGGTTCAACTTGTTTTACTATAATATAAAATTAACGGCAATTGTTTACACCCATAATTGATTTTACAAAACTACACCTACTTTTGCGCTCTACCTGCAAAAAAGGAACGGATGAAATACAAACATTTATTTTTCGATCTCGATCATACGCTTTGGGATTTTGATGCCAATGCCAAACTGGCTTTAATAGATCTTTATCAACAGTTTAAATTAGAAACCAAAGGGGTTATTCCGTTTGAAACCTTTTACCAACACTATTTACATCACAATGAAATTTTATGGGATAGATACCATAATGGTTTCATTACATCCGATGATTTAAAATGGAAAAGGATGTGGCGTACATTATTGGAATTTAAAATTGGTGATGAATCTTTGGCAAGGTCAATGGGGGTAAGTTTCTTAGAGATATTGCCTACAAAAACTCAATTGTTTCCATATACCATTGAATTACTCGATTATCTTTTATCAAAAAAATATTCGCTTCATCTCATCACCAATGGCTTCGAAAAAACGCAATGGAGTAAATTAAACAATAGTGGGTTGAATACTTATTTTTCGCATGTTATAACATCCGAAGCCAGCAATAGCCTCAAACCTAAAAAAGAAATTTTTGAATACGCGTTTATGAAAGCAGGTGCGCTTCCCGAAGAAAGTATTATGATTGGAGATAACCAAGATGCCGATATCCAAGGCGCCATCAATGCAGGTATTGATAATATTTTTGTAAACCATATTAAAGCCGAAAGCAAACTTAATCCAACCTTCATCGTTACCCACTTAAAACAACTCACCGAAATTCTGTAAATAAAAATGCCCCCATTTGGAGGCATTGAATAAGTTTTATGGCAAAAATTACAACTGTGCAGTTTTTGACTTACAGCAAGATTTTTTCTCTGCAGCAGTTTTAGTGCAGCAAGATTTTCCTTTAGCACATTTCTTTTTCTTTTTACCGTTATCAGCAAAAGT
>JBMOEQ010000293.1:0-3796 GCA_049314655.1 Ferruginibacter sp.
CTTTATTATGTCGAGCAATTCTGAAGGATTCCCCAATGCACTTTTAGAAGCATTGGCATCAGGAGTTCCCTCCATCAGCACCGATTGTCCTACCGGCCCTAGAGAATTGTTAACCGGTATATTTGAATCTTCAAAAATTTGTACCGGAGTTGAATTGGGTAAATACGGTATTTTAACCCCTGTAAACGATGCAAAAAGTTTAGCAGAGGCAATGGAATTGATGATGGACAATGATCAATTAAGAAATGACTATTCCGAAAAAGGCCGCCAACGTGCTCGTGAATTTGATTTGCATAAACTCATTCAAAAATTTGATGTGATGCTTCAAAATGCAATCAACTAAACCATCAATATTATCATAAGGTTTTATACAAATTTTCTTTTTAGTAAGCTTGTATATAATCGTAAATAAAAAATACAGAGTTTTAAAAACCAAAGGATGGAAGTAAAAAAGCCTAACCCCTTTTTTATAGATTGAATAAATAAACCACTTAACACAAAGAAGTTTTTAAAATGCTGTTGAAGTTTCAAACTTTTACTGCTATTGCCTTCATGTTGTAACCAAACCCCCGATACCAATTTACTTACGATGGCTTTTTTCTGCGGATGGGTTAAGCATAATTGCAAAATAGAATATACATCCGACGATAAAACATCATGCTCATAAAATCCCGATGTAATGGCAGCTTGTCTATTGTAAAGGGTTGCCATATGCGAAAAACTATTTCTGCTAAAATATCCATTGAAATAAGCAGTTCCTGAAATCACCATTTCGTCTTCCTTAATACGCGGATAAATGGTTGTTGATTTTTTTTTGTTTTGAAAAATATTTACCCCTTGAAAAAAGATCACGTCATCTATGCCCGCATCTTGAATAGATTCAATTGCTTTTGTTACAAAAGATGCATTAGTAAAAAAATCATCCCCATCTAAATTAATCACCCAATTGGCAGTGGTGTATTGTTGCAAAGCACATTGATAATTAGCAACCCTACCTAAATTAGATTTGCTTGAATAATATCGAATTTTTTGCTGATCAATATAAGGTTGAAGTATTGCTTTGGTTGCATCATTGGAATTATCATCAGCCACAACCACTTCCAAATTTCTATAATCTTGCAGCAACGCAGATTCCACCGCTTTTTGAATAAAAACAGATTGATTATACGTTGGAATAATTATGCAAACTGAAGGAGAAATAGACATGGAAGCAGATTATTGTTTCTTCAGTATAAATTGTAATTCGTAACAAGGAAAAGTTGCACTCCAACTATCTTCATACCATTCTTTCATAAATGTATTTGCATTAAATATCAATTGCCATAAAAAACGAAATGGACGATTGATAATGATGGGCGATTTAAATCGAAGTTGCACGTTTTTTAATGCTAAGCCGGTATTCAAATTATAGTTCGGTACTTTTCTTCTTAATAAATTGTCTTTTACCATATAAGAAAAAGAGTATAACCCAAAAAAACTCTTATGGGTATAATCTGAATAAAAATAAGCATTGGAGAAATGAGGCACTACCACTTCAATATAACCTGTAGGCTTCAAAATTCTATTAATAATAGTTAATAATGCCGGCACATCAGGTACATGTTCAAAAAAATGAGATGCATGTACTTCATCAACTGAAGCTGCAGGAAACGCATCTAAGATTTCATATACATCTCCAACTATATCTACCCCATCATAATCAAGCATATCAATACCTATCCAATGAGGACTTTTTTTTAAAGGCCCGCATCCAAGATCCAAAATTACCGATGGAAGCTGTTGAATATTTTTAAGAATATCTTTTTTATCCGTCATAATGTTATAAAATACTCAAATATGATGCAAATTTTATGCCCTGTTTCTTATTTATGCTTTCGCAAGATATTAAAATGTATGTACCGCCAAATACTTTAATCTAAAACTCCTATTTTTTTATAATCTTGTCTTTAACTTTTGTAGCGAATGATGTTTTTTCTGTATAAAAAATACAATTGAAACAGCAAGGTTAACAACATATAAACGCTAATGGATATGGCTAATCCGGCAATTCCGTAATTTTTAAAACAAATAATCTTAAAGGGTAAATATACTGTAAAAATGACTGCGGTTAAGAGTGTTGGCGTTTTTGTATCCCCTACTGCATAAAAGGTTGAAGAGGTTAATGTGCCTAATAAACCACCAAACCAAATCCCAGCTAATAATATCAAAATCCACCACAATCGTTCTACTTCAGCATAAGTAAAACTTTTAAATGAAAATAAATAACCCAATACAGGCTTTCCAATAAAAACCAATAACAGATAAAAAACTATCGAAATGATCGTAAGCAATACAAATCTGCGCCAAAAGATTTTTTCTAAACCCTTTTGATCTTTTTCGAACGATTTCTGCGCCATTTGAGGAATGAGGGTATTGATAAACACTTTGTTTAAAATTCCATTTCCCATTCCATATAACTGTTGTGCCAAATTCAATAAAGTAAGTTCACCCGATGCACCCATTGAGGTAAGGTTTCTATCTACTACGGTATCTGTTTTAAAATAAACATTGCCGGCAATTAATGGCTTCAATTTTCGCCATACTTCTTTGAATTCCGGCGTAGAAAAATTAGCCTTTTGATATTTGCCAAGTCCGGGCATTAAAAAAATAACTTGCAACAATACCCTTAAAACACTGATCCAAGCTGCGGCATAAATACCCCAATACTTAACTGCAATCCATAATAATACCAACGAAATTAAATTGGCAACTATAGAAGTATTTTCAATTTTAAAAAACTGTTGTTGTGCACTTTGTACTGCCCAATTTACACTCAAAAGTGCCGAAAAAAACATGGCAACCAATTGAATGCGCACCATATCTGTAGCAAAAACAGGATGCTGGGGCGCCAATCCGGGTAATATAAAATGTACCCACCATCCAGCTGTTAATCCCAATACAAGGGCAATTGTTCCAAAAACCAATCCAATCATTTGAAAATAATTCCAAGCCGAATTGGCCATTGCTTCTCGGGTATTGCGCGACAAAATCGGTATCAGCACCATGGTTATTGAACTACTCAAAACCAATAAAATAAATTGAGGAACCGCCATAGCGCCAAAAAACACATCCGATTCAAAGCCTGCTCCAAACGAGATAATAATGTACCACTGAAAAAAGAATTGCAACGCCAAATTAATGGTAACCGCAATGCCTAAGCTGGCAAAATGCTTTGAAGAATTGATATTTAAATTGGTAGAAATAAAACAGTTTTTGGTAATGCTGCGGCAAAAATAACCTTTCAAACTCAAAACAGCACAGCGATTTCACCTTTCGTCCTTTACCTTTGCGCCCATGCATTACGCTTCAGTTGATCAACTTAGTAAATCTTTTGGTATCAGAACCCTCTTCCGCAACATCAGTTTTCATGTGGAAGAAGGCGATAAAATTGCTTTCGTTGCCCGAAATGGTACCGGAAAATCTACCTTATTAAAAATTATTGCAGGTCTCGATACCGCCGATTCAGGAACCCTTTGGGTAAATAAAGATGTAAAAGTTATTCTGCTGCAACAAGATACTGAATTCGACGACGAACGCAGTATTTGGGATAATGTCCTCCGTCTCGATAATCCGGTAATTAAAGCCGTAAAAGATTACGAAATGTTTATTGAGGCCGAAACCGACGATGTACATCACCTTACCGAATTGATGGCACAATTGGATGAACTCAATGCTTGGAGTTTTGAAAGCGAACTCAAACAAATTTTGGGTAAGCTTAATCTACATCACTTGAACGAACCGGTGAAAAATTTAAGCG
>JBMOEQ010000294.1:0-3780 GCA_049314655.1 Ferruginibacter sp.
GTTAAAATACTTCCGGTTCCGCCATTACTTGTGGTTAAATTAACCAGAATATTACCACTGATGGTATGGGTAATTCCGGATGTGGTTGCCGATGCCCATATACCATTGAAAGCAGTATTATTGGCATTGGATAAACTGTTTAAAGTTGCAAATGCAGCTTCTCCGATATTATTATTGGTAATATTAAATGTTCCAAATCCGCCTTGTACATAGATACCTTGGAAACTTGCAGTTGTAGAACCCGAATTGGCCATTGCAACACCATATAAATTATTATTGCTGATGGTAACCACGCCTCCAGAATTTGCATTGTTGGCCATGATAACAGAAAAAACAACACCTGCTGTTGAGCTGGATAAATTAGCCGAAATGCTATTGCTCGATCCAGCAGCACCGATAGTATTAGCAGTTGTAGTACCAATATTTACGGTACCATTACCTACATGAATCATGGCATGTAAACCTGAAGCTAAAGAAGATGTATAACTGATTCTACGAATGGTATTGCCTTGAATTTCAGAAGCCGGAGTATTGGCCACACTTAATGTAATGGCTCTAAATAAGCCCGATCCAGTAATGCCTAAATTAGCACCATTGGCACCTGCCGATTTACCTCCAAAGAAGTTATTGCTTACTGTAATTTTATTGATATTGGCATAATTGGTTAAATCCGAATAAACCATACTCATATTACCCGCAATGGCACGGTCAACGGTTTGATAAAAACTATTGCCCGAAATTGTCCAATCGCTACTTCCACTGCCTAAGATAATTCCATAGGAAGCACCTGTTGAATTATAAAAATCGTAGATGTTGTTATTTGAAACTATGTTGGCTTTATTAAATCTTGCACCCAAAGCAGAAGAACCAAATGATGCAATGGCATTAAATGGATTACCTGTTCCGGCATTGTAAATATTGTTATTGTTAATCGTAATGTTGCTGTGCCCACCAGTAGAGCCTGCACCCAAATAAATTGTACCACTAGTTAAACTGTTATTGGCACTTAAAATATTACAATACTGCACTTGAATATTGTTGGCATCGTTGGTGAAACTAATGGCCGGTGATGTGCCCACATTGGTATTTTCTAATCGTAATTGAATTGCTCCTGCCCCACCTGGTCTGCCATCAAATATTACATACGAAGTGCCACTGAATATTAATGTGCCGGAAGCATTGGTACTGGTAATGCTTAAATTGGTAGCACCTGTTGCGGGCCTAAAGGTTACGGTATTACCCGCGGCACTTCCTGCTAAAGCAGGGAATGTAATTGGAAAAGTTTCTACACTTGAATTATAGTTCGATTTAAATTCAAAAATATACGCACCAGTTAATGTACAAGGTGTTGCTAAAATACTCAACACTTGTGTAATAGAAGTATAATCAGATGGCGCCGGTCCAATGGAATAAGTTCCTGGAGCCGGACAACCAGTTGTAGTAGCATTAGCCGATGAAGCTGTTGCAGAATAAAAAGGTTGCCCACCGGTACAACTGCTATTATAGGCATATACCGTATAGGTGTATTGTGTACCTAATGCTAAGCCCGATGAGTTGATGGTAGTAGATGAACCTACCGATTCAATAAAACCTCCTAATGCCGATGTGCCTGCAGTATAAGTAACACCATTCACCGGTGCAGTTGGCGTAGTTACACCCGGAGTACGAATTACAATATAACCCGAAGGCACAGGCGATGCTGCTACAAAACTTCCATTGATAGATGATGAACCTCCTGCGGTTAAACTCACTGTACCCGGAGCATTTGGCGCTACACAAGGTGGCAATGGAGTTATTGAACTTGTACTGGCTGTTCCTGCATAATAGGGTGCCGTAACCACACATCCACCTACTGCATTATAACTGAATACATAGTAATAGTAAAGTGTACCATCGGTTAAGCCGGTTTCGCTAAAGGTAAAAGTAGATGTATTGTTATTGGCTACTAATACCGGAGAACCTGAACCACCCGGAGTGGTAGAACCATCGGTCATGGTTGGCGGTGTCGCAGATGTAGAACGAATGATGATATAACCACCGGTTGGACTTGCAGCTAAAAAACTTCCGTTTACCGAACCTGATGCCGGATTGGTAAGCGTGAGTGTACCTGCTTGAGCCGGACGAACACAATTGGGTGTGTATTCATCTGCACCTATATCAGTTCCTGTTGGTGGTGTTGCCGAACCACTTCTAGCATCACCCTCAAAATCTAACAATATAGTAGCAATTCCTGCTGCATTACCCGAAACTTGAGTAGTGGCATTAGGATCAATTTTTAAGAAACTGGCATTAGAACCCACTGTACTTAAAAACACCGTACTCATATCTTGTGTAACCGAAGCCGCATCTCTTGGAGCAATAGTACCTGCTGTAAAAACACCTGCGGTATAGATGGCCAAGGTTTGTGCACTAGAGGTGCCATCGTAATAAATTAAGCGGGTGGCACTTGGTGTACCAGCAAAAAATAAATTGTTATTAGAAGTAGAAGCATAGTTGGCTAAGTTTGTTGCTGCACCTGCACTTCTTCTATACGCTACCGTAAAACCCGATCCACTGCGTGCACTATGGTTTGATAAAATGTTATTCCTTAAATCTAAAGCCGCCGTTGTACTGGTTGTACTAATGGTATGAAACAATGCCGAGCTACCAAAATTAGCCGCTGCAGAACTGGCATTTATGTATACAGAATTATAGTAAACCCTAATATTTGAAGATGCTGTTGTTGAAGTAATATTAATTCCAATTAAACCATTATCTCTACTTACATTAGGTAAAATAGTACTACCTGTAAAGGCTATACGATTATTATATATACTATCCGTAGTACCACCAGCAATTCTAATGCCCGATACTGCCGCAGTAACACCACTAGTAGCATTAGATAAATTGTAAATGCGGTTATTGAAAATTCTATTTAATGTACCAGCTGTAATATTTATACCTCTTACATCGCCATTACCCGAAGAAGCGCCGGTAGATAAATTGGTAAAATAGTTGCCCGAAATTTCATAAGTACCCGTACCACTGATGTTTACACCATTGAGGATGGGTGCACTTGAAGTAGCATCAGTAGCAGATAAAGTAATATTGGTATGGTTGCGTATTTGTGCATTACCCGCACCGCCAGAAACTGTAATTGCATTGATAGTAGATGATACACCCGTAGCTGTTAGATTAATAAAATTATTATCTACTAAAAGTGTGCTAGCTGCAGCATTTGCTATTTCTATACCATTGATTATACTAGCCGAACTCAAAACTATTGCAGTACAAGAATTACCAGATACTGTGCCCCCTCCTGCTACATTAATACAACGTACAGTTGAAGGTGAAGCATTTGGCCAGTTGATTGATAAAGTGTTGTTGGTTATTGTTTTGTTTAAACCGGTACCTGTAATACGTAATATGTCTGTTTGCGTAGAAGCAGTTGTTGTTCCAGTTAAAGTAATTGAATTGGAATTAAGACTTTCGAGTGTGGCGGCAGTAGATTGCGAAACAAAAACAATAAAAGTAGTACCCGCAGTAGAAATACCAGATTTATCAATAGAAATAGTATTGCTGCTAACATTCAATGATGTAGAAACAGCCCCACTAACAGAAATACCTCTTAAATTAGCACTAGACCGTAATGAAAAACTTGCAGCATTTCCTGTGTTTAAATTATTACTACTAACCGACACTGTTGTACCATTATTGGATGCATCAATATAAGTTGTTGGATTAGCAAATGTTGCCGATGTAGTAACTGGTTGTAAAATACTAATGGTATTGCCATTAATG
>JBMOEQ010000295.1:0-3758 GCA_049314655.1 Ferruginibacter sp.
AGGATTTAATTGTAACGGGCGAATGGATGCCTATGAAAATTTTCATAAATAATAAAGGCATTTTTAAAGAAACAAGTATTCCAAATTCTACCGGCTTATGGCAAACGATAACAGCCACGGATGTAAACGGAGATGGATATACCGATATACTGGCAGGTAATTGGGGGCACAATACAAAATTATGGGCAGGTAAAAACGGCCCGGTAAAATTGTATAGTAAAGATTTTGACAACAACGGTTCGGTTGAGCAAATCATGTGTTATACGGTTGACGATAAAGAATATACATTTTTAGCAAAGGACGAATTGGAAAGGTCATTACCCCTGTTAAAAAAGGCTTACCTCACTTATAGCGAAGTTGCCGGTAAAGATGTTAAATACATGTTTTACGATTTATTTGCAGATTATAAAGAGCTGAAGGCGGAAACACTTTCTTCATCCAGCTTTATTAATGATGGTAAAGGCAATTTTAAAATGTTGGATTTGCCAGACCATGTACAACTGGCACCGGTCTTTAATTTTTTGCCTCTCAAAGAAAAGGGGCAGTATTTGGCAACCGGTAATTTTTATGGCGTATTGCCATACGAAGGAAGGTATGATGCTTTATTGCCAACAAGCTTTAGTTATGATAAAACGGTAAAAGATTTTATTGTTACGGCAAAGATCCCCACAGCAGACGGCGAAATGCGGGATGCTAAATGGATAAAGGGCGCTGGGGGGCAAGATATTTTGGTAATTGCAAGAAATAATAAAGGGTTGTTATTTTATAAAAAGAATTAGAAAAACAGGGGTCATCAATAGATGAAACTAATGCTGTTTGATGATCAATACACTTATTGTTACAAGTAAAATTAAAAATATGAAAAGCTTAAGGATTATACTGATAGTAGTTTTGTTTATTAGTTGCAAAGACAATAAAATAAAATACAACAATGTGTTTGATAGTCCATTATTGTATTCAAAAACAGTAAAGGAATTAAATAATCTGGTGATGCAAAATAATTTTGCACCCATTGTTGCCAGCCGAAATTATACTTATGCCAATATTGCCGCCTACGAAGTGGTTGCATTGACAGATAGCCGGTTTGTATCTTTTGCAGGCCGTATAAAACATTTAGCGGCAGTGCCTATGCCTGATACGGTAAATTGTAATTTTAATTATGCCGCTTTACTGGCATTTTGTAAAGTAGGCGAGGCGGTTACTTTTCCCGAGGGTAGCATGAAGGATTATGTAGCTAAATTGGATTCTATTGCTGATGCATCGGGTATGACATCATCTATGCAAAAAGCCAGTAAAGAACTGGCCGATTCGGTTGCCAATCATATTTTGAGATGGAGTAAAAAAGACAACTATGCCCAAACTCGAACAGACGAAAAATATACCATTACCGAAGAACCGGGCAGGTGGATACCAACGCCGCCCGCTTATGCACAGGCTTTAGAACCTAACTGGAATAAAATACGGCCCATGCTTATGGATAGTGCCAATCAGTTTTTAGCACCTCCGCCACCTGTATTTGATATTGAAAATAAAAGCAGCAAATTTTATCAGGAAGTGATGGCTGTGAAAAATGCCGGCGACAGTTTAACAACTGAGCAGAAACATATTGCTGATTTTTGGGACGACTTGGGAAATCGCACTATTGTAGAAGGGCATTATATGTTTACCGCTAAAAAGTTTTCGCCACCGGGCCATTGGATGAATATTGTAGGCATTGCTGCACAAAAATCAAATGCCGATTTTTCGACTACCGTATACGCCTATGCTAAAACGGCTATTGCAGGGTTTGATGCATTTATACAATGCTGGGATGAAAAATTCAGAAGCAATGTGATCAGGCCCGAAACAGTGATCAATAAGTATATTGATGCAGAATGGAGGCCATATTTACAAACACCCCCATTTCCTGAATATACCTGCGGTCACAGTACGGTTTCTTCATCGGCGGCAGAGGCATTGACAAGTATTTTTGGCGATCATTTTGCTTATACGGATTCTTCTGAATTAGAGTTTGGTATTAAAAACAGATCCTTCACTTCATTTAAGCAGGCAGCTAACGAAAACAATTGGGCCAGGTTTTATGGGGGTATTCATTTTCATAATTCCTGTATCATCAGTACAGATTTTGGCAGTAAAGTTGGCCAGCTAGTTAATGATAAATTGAAAACACCGGTTCAAATCATAAAATAAGACAAACACTGTGATGAAGATATATTCTTTGTTGTTATTGGCTTTTCCTGTTTTATTTTCTTCTTGTTCAAAATCTAAGACAGCAGACCCTATTCCAACACCAGCCGCTAATTTTAGCATTACCAATTGGGATGTGAATGGGGTAAATAGTTTGAGCGATTATAAAGCGGTGCGTATTAATGCGCTAATCCGTTTAAATTTTCCGGTCGCCATAGATAGAGCAACGGTTTCTACCGCTATTGGTTTTAATGGGGGCAATTATACCACATCGTATTTAAATGGGGATAGTGTGATCCTGTTGCAACCTGCTGCAGCTTTATCCTATCTTACAAAATATACTGTTACTATCAGTACCTTATTAAGGTCAAAGCCCGGAGGCTATTTGAACCAGGCCGTTAATTTTTCATTACTTACCGAATTAGACTCTGCCGATAAATTTGCCCAAATACCAGATGCCCAACTATTAGATAAAGTACAAAGACAAACCTTTACCTATTTTTGGAATTTTGGTCATCCAATTAGTGGTATGGCAAGGGAACGCAATAGTAGTGGCGAAACAGTAACCACAGGTGGTACAGGCTTTGGTGTAATGGCCATGGTTGTAGCAGTGTCAAGAGGATTTATAACTAGGGCAGAAGGAAGAGATAGGGTTTTAAAAATAACCAACTTTCTAATTAATAATTGTACTCGTTACCATGGCGCATTTGCGCATTGGGTAAATGGATCTACAGGTGTTACTCAACCATTTAGTGCAAATGATAATGGTGCAGATTTAGTGGAAACTTCATTACTGTTGCAAGGTCTTATTACGGCTAGGCAATATTTTAATGGAGCAGATGCTGTAGAAGCAGATTTACGCAATAAAATCAACAGCATTTGGGATGCCGTACAATGGAATTGGTTTCGCCAAAATAATCAAAACGTATTGTACTGGCATTGGAGTCCCGATAAAGCTTGGACGATTAATCAACAAATAAAAGGCTGGAACGAAGCCCTTATTGTATATGTTTTAGCATCATCTTCTCGTACCGATTCAATTCCAAAAATTGTTTATCAAAATGGGTGGGCAAGTAATGGTAGTATCATTAACAATAACAATTATTATGGCTACCAATTACCGATGGGGCCTGCAAATGGTGGGCCATTGTTTTTCGAGCATTATTCTTTTTTAGGTATAAATCCAAATGGGCTTACCGATGTATATGCAAATTATCAAACACAAACCCTTAACCACACTAAAATAAATTTTGAGTATTGCAAAGCCAATCCACAAAACTGGTATGGTTATAGTAGCCAGGCTTGGGGACTAACAGCAAGTGATGGCCCTTCTCCAGATTTTTATCAAGCATATAGTCCTAGCAACGATAGGGGCGTGATAACACCTACAGCAGCCATTTCATCTATGCCATATACTCCAACAGAATCTATGGCGGCATTAAAGTTTTTTTATTATAAACTTGGCGATAAACTCTGGGGCGAATACGGGTTTTACGATTCGTATAAATTAAGTGAACCTTGGTTTGCTAGTTCAACCTTAGCAATAGATCAAGGTCCAATTATAGTGATGT
>JBMOEQ010000296.1:0-3713 GCA_049314655.1 Ferruginibacter sp.
TCTGTCGTTACTCACCATTAAGGTTATTTATTTTTTCTTTCAGGCGCCTGAGATAGATTTTTTGCACCAAGTAGTAGACTATTTTCAATTGCCGGCTCAATTAACAACACTGAGCGAAAGACCGTGGACCTTGTTGACGTATATGTTTAGTCATACCGGGGTAATTCACATGATTACTAATATGATTTGGTTGTGGGCCTTTGGGTTTATTTTACAAGAACTTACCGGAAATAGAAAGTTGATTCCTATTTATATCTATGGTGGACTGGCAGGAGGTTTAATATTTATTTTGGCCAATTATATTTTGCCTCCCTTAAAACCATTTGTAGGATCGGCATGGTTAATGGGCGGAAATGCAGCTACGATGGCTGTTGCGGTGGCTACCACTACATTGGCACCGGGTTATCGTTTTTTTAGAAATTTAAATGGCGGTATTCCTATTTGGGTATTAACCGGTGTGTATATATTAATTGACTTGGCTGGTGTGGCTACTTTATCGGCAGCATTCAGTTTATCGCATATTGCAGGCGGAATAGCTGGATTTGTTTTTATTTTGTTTTTGCGTAAAGGCACCGATGGCAGCAATTGGATGAACAATTTGTACCATTGGTTTATGAACTTGTTTAATCCATATAAAAAAAATAAAGATTCAATTAAAGAGCGGGTTTTTTACAATGCCGAAGGCCGTTCGCCATATAAAAAAAGCAGCAATATTACCCAGCAAAAAGTTGATGAAATATTGGATAAGATTAATCAAAAGGGTTATCATTTTTTAACCGATGAGGAAAAGAATATCTTGAAACGGGCTGCCGAAGAAGACCTATAACGTACATCCTTTCTTTTTTAATTCGGCTACCTTATCTTTATACCATGCCCAAAAGCCTTTTCCGCCGGCTCACCAAACATGCAGCAATCATTACCAATTTCATTGTGGTACTATTGTTTGTGATAGGCTGCTATAGTGAATATTTTTTCTCAGAAGGATTGTGGCCAATAGGATTATTATCGTTAGCCTTGTTTTATTTATTGATTGTGTTAATTGGTTTTTTCTTCTTTTGGTTGATGGCCAAACCTCGTTGGACAATTTTGTTTATTGTAACTATTGCCATTACACAATCGCATATCCGACAAATTATTCCGCTTCGTTTTTCGGCATCGTTTACTATGAAAAAGGCCGATAATCATCTACGTGTGATGAGTTGGAATGCTGCCCAGTTTGATATTTTACATGCCAAAAAGCAACCCGAAAAGCAGCAGGAAATGGTAGATCAAATAAAGTCTTTTGATCCGGATATTGCTTGTATTCAAGAGATGGTTGCCGGCGATAGTATTGTAAATACACATACGCCTTACTATAAAAGATTTGCCTTTATACCGCTTGATTCCTTTGCCAAACGATTGGGTTATAGCGAATATTTTTACAGTTATAATTACAAAGAAAATTTTTTAGACCAGCAGCATTTTGGCATCATTATTTTTTCGAAATATCCTATCATCAACAGGCAAGCCATTAGCTACTATCCCCATGATTACAACTCGAGGTTTCAATATGTAGATATTGTAAAAAACAACGACACATTTAGGGTTTTTAATGTGCATTTACAATCGCTTCGATTTTCAATATTGAATAGAGAATATATAGATAACCCGTCTATTCAATCGGAAAAAGATATTGCCAAATCCAAGAGCATACTTAATAAATTTAGGGTGGGTTTTCAACGCCGAAAAACACAGGCCGATAGAATAAGGATTGAAATGGAAAAGAGTCCGTACCCGGTAATTGTATGTGGCGATTTTAATGATGTACCCAACTCGTACCCTTACGAAACCATTGGAAGGGGTATGAAAAATGCCTTTGCCGAAAAGGGTGCCGGCTTGGGTAGAACCTTCAGCGGAATATCGCCTACTTTAAGAATTGACCATATTTTTGTAGATGAACATTTTACGGTAGAACAGTTTAAACGTGTGCCTAAAGATTTAAGCGATCATTTTGCCATTATTACAGATTTATCTAAAGCGAAATAATGGAATGCACATTTTGAATCAATTTTTGTACATTTGAACGCGATGAATAATTTTCAATCATACATTTTTACCTGCTGTTGTTGTTGCTGTTGATGCTGCAACGAATATCTTTGTGCCAGCATTCATCATTTAATTGGCTGTTTTCAATAATAATTTTCCGGTGTTTTTTAGCTGAACAATGAGATGCCCTCAACGAGTGCGACGCAACGATGATGCCATGAAAAACAAAAGCCGGTAACCAAAAAAAATCAACACATGTCGCTTAAGGTTTATAATTCCTATACGAGAGAAAAAGAAGTTTTTGAATCCATCACACCTGGCCATGTAGGCATGTATGTGTGCGGACCAACGGTTAGTGGTGAAAGTCATTTAGGGCACGCAAGGCCATATATTACTTTTGATGTTTTGTACCGATACCTTACCCATAAAGGATATAAAGTGCGTTATGTACGCAATATTACCGATGCGGGTCATTTTGAAGAAGAAGGTAGAGAAGCAGAAGATAAAGTAGGTAAGAAAGCTATTTTAGAAAAATTAGAACCCATGGAATTGGTGCAGAAGTACACCAATTTATTTCATTGGGCGATGTTGCAATTTAATTGCACCGAACCCAGTATAGAACCCACTGCAACCGGCCATATTGTTGAGCAAATAAATATGATTAAAAAAATCATTGAAGCCGGTTATGCCTATGAGGTAAACGGATCGGTATATTTTGATTTGAAAAAATATGCCGCATCGCACGATTATGGAAAATTGAGTGGAAGAATCATGGACGATTTATTAGAAACCACTCGCGAGTTGGATGGCCAAGAAGAGAAAAAGGATAAGGCAGATTTTGCTTTATGGAAATCTGCTGCGCCGGAGCATATCATGCGGTGGACGAGCCCTTGGGGAGAGGGTTTTCCGGGTTGGCATATAGAATGTTCGGCCATGGCCACAAAGTATTTGGGCGCGCAGTTCGATATCCATGGCGGTGGAATGGATTTACAGTTTCCGCACCACGAAAGTGAAATTGCACAAAGTACTATTTGCAACCACCAGGCACCGGCTCGTTACTGGATGCACAATAATATGATTACCATCAATGGAAAGAAGATGGGCAAAAGTTATAACAATGTGATTAAGCTTACAGAAATGTTTAGTGGCGATCATCCATTGTTAACGCAGGCTTTTCATCCAATGACGGTACGCTTTTTCATTTTGCAAAGTCATTATAGAAGTCCGCTCGATTTTAGCAGTACCGCTTTAGAAGCATCGGAAAAAGCATTGAAGCGTTTATGGGAAGCTTATGAAGTTGTAGGAAATTTAACTTCTACCAATGCAGTGGCTTCGGATGAAAATTTAGAAGCTAGCGTACAAAAATTATTGGGCGAGTTGGAAGATTTTATGGATGATGATATGGGTACAGCAAAAGTGTTGGCCAATTTGTTTGAGTTGGCACCCATAATAAATTCTATAAAAGATGGACATGTTGCTGCAACTGCAATAAGTGCAGCTACATTAGCGGCAATACAACACGCTTTTAAAGTGTATTTAGAAGATATTTTTGGCTTACAAAATCCGGCACCCAATTTGGATCATGCTTTAGCAGGAGTGGTAGAATTGTTGATTGAAGTACGTAAAGAAGCGAAGGCAAAAAAAGACTATGCTACTTCCGATAAAATTCGCAACCAGTTATTGGCATT
>JBMOEQ010000297.1:0-3712 GCA_049314655.1 Ferruginibacter sp.
AAATTTTCTGGTATGCTCGATACCATGAGCGTATTTACGTATTTGATTGTATTTGGATTTATATTTTATCTCTATAAAAAAAGATGTGTTCAACCTATTAAAAACGAATTGCTCATTTTTTTAACCGGCATCATTTATCCATCGGGCTATATGCTCATTTTTATTGAATGGCGGTATGTGTGGGTCATTCCCATCTTATTACTTTTAATGAGTGGCATTTTACTGCAAGAAGTACAACTTCAAAAATGGTTGAAACAACGATGGATAGCGTTAGCAACACTTTGCATTATGGGCAGTTTCTTATATCAACCTTTAAATGAACTAAAAGATTTAAAATATAACAATAAAGATGTGTTTGAAATGGCCGATTCGTTTAAAAAAGCACAAATCAAAGGGAAGTTTTTACTGAATTATAAATCTTTTCCACCTTATGGTAAAACGGTGGTTTTATGTTATCTAACCGGAAGTCAATTGTATGGCCCAGCAATTTTAGATTACAATTTTGAGGAGTTTAAAAAGATGCAACAACAATATGGCATTCAATATTATTTGTACTATTATGATTTCCCCAGTGAAAAAGAAATATTCTTAAAGTCGGATTTTGCCCTATATGGTAGTAAAATTTACGAAAACCTTTATCCCGGAATCATCTTAGTTGAATACAAATAAGCTTGAATAAACACCTCAAATTCACTTAAATTTGCAAAAAACATTCAATTATGAGTAAATACAAAGCAGGCGTATTACATGGTGCCGAATTAGAAGCCCTCTATAATGACGCTAAGGATAATCAATTTGCTATTCCCGCTGTAAATTGCACCGGAAGTAATACTATTAATGGTGTACTTGAAACTGCAGCAAAAGTAAATTCTCCGGTAATTATACAATTTAGTAATGGTGGTGCCCAGTTTATGGCTGGTAAAGGCATGCCCAACGATAAATTACAAGCGAATATCTCTGGTGCCATTTCAGGTGCCTTACATATTCATAATGTAGCCAAATATTATGGCGTACCGGTGGTATTACATACCGATCATGCGGCTAAAAAATGGTTACCATGGATTAGTGGTTTAATTGATGCAGGAGAACAATTTTATAAAGAAAAAGGCCAGCCTTTATTCAGTTCTCATATGCTCGATTTAAGTGAAGAGCCTTTAGAAGAAAACATTCAAACATCTGTAGAATTTTTCAAAAGAATGCAGCCATTAGGCATGAGCATTGAAATTGAATTAGGCGTTACCGGTGGCGAAGAAGATGGCGTTGATAACAGCGATGTTGAAAACGACAAATTATATACACAACCACAACATGTGGCCTACTCTTATACCGAGCTTAGTAAAGTAGGTAATTTATTTACTGTTGCTGCTGCTTTTGGAAATGTACATGGTGTATACAAACCGGGTAATGTTGAATTGCGTCCGGTAATTTTACATAATAGCCAAGTATATATTGAAAATGAATTAAAAACAGGACCAAAACCAGTTTACTTTGTATTCCATGGCGGTAGTGGTTCTCCACAAAATCAAATTCGCGAAGCCATCAACTACGGTGCTATTAAAATGAATATTGATACCGATTTGCAATGGGCATTTTGGGATGGCATCAAAGATTTCTACAAAAAGAATGAAGCTTATTTACAAGGTCAATTAGGTAATCCCGAAGGTGCCGATAAGCCAAATAAAAAATACTACGATCCAAGAGTTTGGTTACGCAAAGGCGAAGAAACTTTTATACAACGTTTAGAAGTTGCTTTTGATGATTTAAATTGTATCAACAGAAACGCTTAATTTTATTATTATCCATCCCAATTTCCATAGTATATTGGGATGGATAATTTAATTTCTAACTTTATATCACTTCAATACTGGTATAATTTCATTGAACATAAAATTTTAAGACGTTGAAAAACATCATTAAAGAAGAGGATTTTGAAGAAAACCTAACCGGAGAAGAAAAAGAATCCGACCAGCAAAAGATGAGCTGGTTTAAGAGGATGAAAAAAGGCATCCTTACCCCCACAAAAGAAAAAGCAGATGCTCCGGAAGGACTTTGGGCTTTATGCCCAAGTTGCAAACATACTTGTACTGTTACTGATTTAAAGGAAAACCACTTTGTTTGTCCTTCTTGCAGTTACCACCATCGCATTGGTAGTAGCGAATACTTTGAAATTTTATTCGACGATAATGCATTTTTAGAATTATTTGCAGAAGTAGTTTCTAAAGATTATTTAAACTTCGTAGATCTTAAACCTTATGGTAAAAGATTAGAAGAAACCTACGCCAAAACCAATTTACATGATTCTATCACCGTAGCCCATGGCAAAGTGAATGGAAACGATTTGGTTGTAGCTTGTATGGATTTTGAATTTATCGGCGGTAGTTTAGGAAGCGTAATGGGAGAAAAAATTTCTAGGGCTTGCGATTATTGTATTGAACATCGTATTCCATTTATGATCATCAATAAAAGTGGCGGTGCTCGTATGATGGAAAGTGCTTTTTCATTAATGCAATTGGCCAAAACTTCAGGAAAATTATCTCAATTGGCTGATGCTAAAGTGCCATATATTTCATTGTGTACCGATCCTACTTTTGGTGGTACCACAGCATCTTTTGCAATGTTAGGTGATATCATTTGTGGCGAACCAGGCGCATTGATTGGGTTTGCTGGACCAAGAGTTATCAAAGAAACCATTAAAAGAGATTTGCCCGAAGGATTTCAACGCAGCGAATTTGTTTTAGATCATGGCTTCTTAGATTTCATCATTCCAAGAAAAGAATTAAAAGATAAAATCAGTTCTATATTGATTTTATTTAAGAACTAATATTGCTCTACATTTTTAAAGCAGCAGTAGTCAGATTCTGATGCTGCTGCTTTTATTTTTATTAACATGGAAATCAGTAACCGTAAGGCTTATCACGAATATTTTTTTGAAGCAAAATATATTGCCGGTTTGGTATTAAAAGGAACCGAGATAAAAAGCTTACGTGCCGGAAAAGCCAGTTTCAACGATAGTTATTGTTATTTCGATAAGGGCGAATTGTATGTAAGAAGTTTACACATTTCGGAATACAGTTACGGTACATACAATAATCACGAGCCGCTTCAGGAAAGAAAATTACTGCTTACAAAACGCTAACTTAAAAAACTGGAAGCCAAAACCAAAGAAAAAGGGTATTCCATCATACCCTTAAAAATTCTATTAACCGATAAAGGATTTTTTAAAATGGAAATTGGTTTAGGAAAGGGAAAGAAAAACTACGATAAACGCGAAACCATCAAGGAAAGAGAAAACGATAGGGATATCAAAAGGAAATATGGCATTTAGATTCACTTATTAAAACGCTTAGTGCAACTCATAAAATCTCAAAAAAATGAAAAATATATTTACTTTTTTGCTACTTATATTTTTTACTTTTTCTTATGGCCAAGATTCAATTATAAAGAAAAATGAAGTTGACTTTAATTTGAGAATGAGCAAGCTAATCGGAAAACAATTCCCACAATTTCAAGTGATAAGTTCTGATTTAGGAACTTTTTCAAATGCAGATGTATTAAACAAAGTTGCTTTCGTGAATTTTTGGTTTGAAAGCTGTCCGCCCTGTATTGCTGAGTTGGAAGGTTTTAATAAACTATTTGACACGTTAAAAAACAATAAGGATTTTATTTTTGTATCATTCACATTTGACCCCGATTCTACTATTCAAAAACTAGT
>JBMOEQ010000298.1:0-3711 GCA_049314655.1 Ferruginibacter sp.
ACTGCCGATTTGTATACGCCATCAGCCTTAAAACAAAAGCATGCTGGTATATTATATACATTGGATGACAGTTCCGCAATAGCAGATAAACCGTATAAAAAATCATTTCAATTGTTTAATTTTCATAGTAGTCGCCCGGCTATCGATGATCCTGAATTTAGTTACAGTTTACTCAGCGATAATGTATTGAGCAGTTTTACCAACCAACTTACGTATATGTATAATAGAAGCGATTTAAGTCATGCTTTAAGTTTTGATGCCGCTTATGGTGGATGGTTTGCCTTTTTTAATACAGGTGCTGCCTATAATTTTAATAGAAATATTGATACGGCTGTTGGTAAAACTGTTCAATACAATACAGCCAAAATTCAATTAGGCAGTAGTATTCCATTGCAATGGATAGGGAAAAGAACATCGAAGTATTTAAATATTGGAGGAAATTTTACTTGGGAGCAATTGTATTATAGAGGCATTGGGAAAAATGTATTTGATAACAAAGCACTTCAATATTTAACCTTATTTGCATCGTGGAGCAATGCCAATCAACAAGCGCAAAAACATATACATCCACGATGGGCACAAGCAATAAGTTTAAGTTATCGTAAGGCGTATACCTTTATAAACAGTAAGAAATTTGTTGCCAATACCGCTTGGTATTTCCCCGGCTTATTTCCTACGCACAGTTTAGTAATAAATGGATCGTACCAACAAAGAGACCGTTTTCCGGATATATTCAGCAATACGTTTTCTTATTCGAGAGGTTATTTAAGTTTAAGTACACGTAGGATGTATAAAGTTGGTGTAAACTATCATTTCCCCATTGTTTATCCCGATGCAGGTTTGGGAAATATTGTTTTCATACAACGCATAAGGGCTAATGGATTTTACGATTACACCAGTTCTAAAGCACGTGTAAACGGCATTTTAACCGAGATAAAAAACAGGAGTACCGGTGCAGAAATTTATTTTGATACCAAGGTTTGGAATGCGTTACCGGTTACATTGGGTTTTAGATATTCGCGTTTATTGGATAAAGATTTACGCAATCCTGGAGCCGTAAACCGTTGGGAAATTATTTTGCCGGTAGGGTTGATTCCGAATTAACAATTTATCGCACACGCCAATTTAAATCGGGATTATTGATACGAAGATTAGGGATTTGCCTTCCGTTTGTTAATTCCGCTACACGCTTTTTTAAATATTTTACCAATTGATTCAACGTGATGATTTTATTGAGCTCATAAGATGGTGCTGCTTTATATTCAAGTAAGGCTTCTTTTAACGCATAAGTAAAATAGCCATTTTTGTATTTATTATTTTCAAAAGCAGATTGTGTGCCGCCGGCTGCAGAAATCACCACTGTGCCATTACCCATTTCGGAAAATGAAAATAATTGTTGCATTTGTTCAAAAGAATTTTCTTGTTGAAGACGTTGGGTAGGAAGTTTAATGCCCTTTGGCGTATATAAACTGTCGGTTGGTAAATATTTATTATTTACAAAATCACTTGAATCCGTAATATTTCTATCAAAGTCGCCACTTTGGCAAGCATCAATCAACAATAATTTTTGGCGAGCAGGAAGCGCATCGATAATTTGAATCAAAGCTTCGTATTCTATTGTTTTAATTTGATTGCGTTGTTTTAAAAAACCGGTTGTGGCTAATTGAAGATTGTAATTAGAATCTAAAAATCCATGGCCACTATAAAAAATTAATACATGATCATTGGGGGATAGGTTTTGCAAAGACTTCAACCAAAGAATAGTAGCCTCCATTGTTGCTGCATCATTAAACAAAGTATCAATAAATATTTGTTTATACAAAGTATCTTTTCGATACGTATTAAAAAGTTGTGCAACATCTCTTCCATCCTTTACTGCATATGGCAAATTGCTTAATCCATTTTTATAAGCTCCAACTGAAATGGCTAAAACATGCAAGTTGGGTTTTTGTGTATTACCAAAATAATCTTGCGTTAATCGTAATGGCAAACTTTCAAAATTAGATTCAGTTACCGCACTTATTTCAATATTATTGAACCCGTTTGATAGTTTTTCTTCAATGAAAAAAGTATGCAAGTTATTTTTCCGATTAGGAACAGTAGATGCATTTCGCTCTTGCCTATTTCCATTTACAGTAATGATAAACTTTTGAAGAGGCAATTTAGTGGCCACGTCTATAGCAATAGTAAATACATTATCTCTAACAAATTTTGTAGCATTTTCATTGAGTGTAACAACAGGCAAATTTTCTAATCTAAAATCTTGTAATACATTTTTAATGCGTTCATTACGCTTTATAATAGCTTTTTTATATTGCTGTAGATAAGTAGAATCATGCCCAGGAATGGCAGATAGAATCATATCAGGCCTATTAAAAGCAATATCAAACTGCTTTCGTCTGAAACTTGAATTACCAATTCTAAAAGTTATACTTTCATCACTATTAGACTTTTCGTAATACCAAAATTTATTAGTAGCCGTATTTTCATTAAAAAAGAGTGTATTTAATTCGCCTAAACCCTCATTAATTTGAGGAACAATAGTTAAAAAATGATTGGTAAAATTCGGTGTTGGTTGAACAACTTTAATATGATCGGTAAACTGTAAAAGAAAGTAGTCTTTATATTGTAATACATTTAACAATGCCGGAAATAAAGGCATATTCAATCCACTAATATGCTTACCTGTTTTAACATCTGTTAAAATTACAAATTGATATCCTGGAACTTTTGAAATAGGATTGTCTGCTACATCACCAAACCATAGCATAACAGTATTGTAATTATTTACCCTTAATTGGCGAACATTGGCGATAATTTTGCAACTGTTATCTAAACATAATTGAGTTTTATTTTTAAATACAAATTTTCCATTTTGCAAATTATAGTAATGTAGATAATTGGCAATATCCGAAGTTCCCCTTTTTGCTTTTACTATATAGAATCCATTGCTACTGTCGGTGAAATAAGCAGTTTGACGCTGCCAAAAATTAACTCCAACATGTTCGATGTATGATTCGTCAAAAATTGTTTTAAATGATTGCACTTCAAAAATCCTTAACCTGCAAGAATCAATTCCGGCAGTTGCAATGATAGATTCTTTTAACATCATATACAATCCATTCTTGGAAAATAACTTTTGCTCCTTCGAAGCATTATTGAGCGTTTGTAATGGGTAGTGCGTTGAAATAGATTGAATTTTGTTTGCAGCACTATCATATATCTCTATTGTATTTTTAGAAATTGCTTCTGTTGATGGTGCATAGGTTATATAGCCTTTGCGTGTAGGAACAATTCCTGCCAGTTGCTCTTTTGCTTTAATTTTAATGGGAATAGAATACAACAAACTGGTTCCAACTGTATCTTTTTGGTAAACTTTAATATACTCCATTCCATTTGGGTTGGCCAAACGTTGGTAATAACCTTGTTCCCAAACACCAAAATCAGTAACGCTATCATTATTAACTGAAAAAAAATTGCCGATAGATTTTTCGGTTAATGTACTTAAATCAATTTCAATTTCGCTAAGACCCGATACCATCATCCTAAAACCAGTTGGATTTTTAGTATACCCAACTTTACTTATCGTAGGCGTAATACCCGTTAATAAATTATTCAGTATTCCACTTTTTGTATTGATATATAAACAAACGCGTTGAAACGGAGGCAAGGTAGACTCTGCTATTGCCACTGCTTCAGCAAATTTTCCCT
>JBMOEQ010000299.1:0-3702 GCA_049314655.1 Ferruginibacter sp.
CCTTATCATTGGTAAGTTGAACATCTTTACCATCAATCTTAACAAATAAATCATTATTACGATTACTAATTGTAGGAATCGATATGGGTTTATCTGTTGGAACATTATCGGCATCAGTTGCTTCACGCTCTTTGCCGGTTTTGCAATCTACCACTAGTTTCTTTCCATCTCGAGTTAACAACAATTGATTGTCATTGATCCATTTGCCCACTGTAGGAAGCGGCTGAACAATGCCCTTAAAATTGTTTTTAAAATATTGATCATCTGTTAATGGCTTCAACTGCGCGTGAAGCGAAACAGCCATAATACAGAGTACAAAAAAGGCGACCAGTTTTTTCATTTTAAGAAAATTTGTAAGTAAGAATATATAATTGCAAGCATTGAAACCAATAAAGCAAAAATCAGTATGTCGTAAGTTTTACATCTACCTCACTAAAGCCTAAACCCCTAAACTTCTAAACCTATCTTATCCGCCGTTATTTTCGGGACGCATCATTGGGAAAAACAATACATCTTGAATAGATTGCTGGTTGGTAAGCATCATAGCCAAACGATCAATTCCAAAACCAATACCGGCAGTTGGTGGCATACCATATTCTAATGAACGTAAAAAATCGTGATCTATAAACATGGCTTCATCATCACCACGTTCCATTAATTTTACTTGATCTTCAAAACGTTCGCGTTGGTCTATCGGATCGTTCAACTCACTATACGCATTGGCTACTTCTTTCCCGTTTACCATCAATTCGAAACGTTCTACCAAACCGGCTTTGCTGCGGTGTTTTTTAGTAAGCGGACTCATTTCAACCGGATAATCGGTAATGAATGTGGGTTGAATAAAATTACCTTCACATTTAGATCCAAAAATTTCATCAATCAATTTTCCTTTACCCCATTTTTCATCGGCATGGATATGTAATTGTTTGCACACTTCTCTAACCCCGGCTTCATCCATTGCACTGATATCAAAGCCTGTAAATTCTTTAATGGCATCGTACATAGTGATGCGTTTGTACGGTGCTTTAAAATCAATTTCTTTTTCGCCAACCATTACTTTAGTAACACCATTGGTGGCTAATGCAGCTTTTTCTAATAACTGTTCGGTGGTTTCCATCATCCATTCGTAATCTTTATAGGCTACGTAAAATTCTAACACCGTAAACTCCGGATTATGAGTACGATCCATTCCTTCATTTCTGAAATTTCTACTAAACTCATATACCCATTCAAAACCGCCAACAATTAAGCGTTTTAAATAAAGTTCATTGGCAATACGCATGTACATCGGCACATCTAACGCATTATGGTGTGTTGTAAACGGACGAGCAGCAGCACCCCCTGGTATACTTTGCAATACCGGCGTATCAACTTCTAATGCACCACGCTCATTTAAAAACTCGCGAATGGCATTTACCATTTTAGTACGCTTGATGAAGGTTTCTTTTACACCAGGGTTTACAATTAAATCGGCATAGCGTTGGCGGTACCTGAATTCGGGATCAGTTACTTCATCAAATGCTTCCCCATCTTTTTCTTTAACAATCGGTAAAGGACGCAATGCTTTAGTGAGAATGGTAAATTCTTTAATATGAATAGATGTTTCTCCTGTTTTGGTAGTAAAAACATATCCTTTAATACCAATGATATCGCCAATATCAATGAGTTTTTTCCAAACGGTTTGATACAATGATTTATCCTCACCCGGACAAATATCATCTTGCTTAATATAAAATTGAATTTTTCCAGCACCATCTTGCAATACGGCAAAATTGGCTTTACCCATATCACGTACACTCATAATACGACCGGCTAAACAAACATCAGTAAACTGGTCTTTATTTTCTTCTCCCTTATACTTTTCTTTGATTTCGGCAGAATTGGTATTTACTGGATATAATGCGGCAGGATAGGCATCGATGCCCATGGCAGTTAATGCCGCTAATTTTTCTCTTCTAATAATTTCCTGTTCGGATAAATGTGCTGTACTCATAATTTTTTTGAATGCGGTATTCCGTTAACAAATACCTAAAATATTTGCTGCGAAGATAACCTATGCAACGCAATTGACCATCTCCTCTTCTATTGTACTATATTTACGAAGTATGAACATAAAATTATTTATTATGAAAAGGATGTACTATGTAATGCTATTGGCATTTGCATTAACCAGTTGTGATGTGATGAAAACGGTTGCTCAACCCGGAGCCGGATTACTAACCGAAGCGGAAGCAGGATCGGGTATTAAAGAAGCACTCGGACAAGGTTTAGTGAAAGCCGTGTTGCAATTGAATAAGCAAGATGGATTTTTTGGAGATGCTTTCTATAAGATTTTATTACCGCCGGATGCATTAAAAGCAGAGAGAGCATTAAGAAACATAGGCATGGGAAGTATGTTAGATAAAGCGATATTAGCCATCAATCGTGGCGCAGAAGATGCCGTAGGTAAAGCCACGCCTATTTTTACAGATGCCATCAAAAGCATGACATTGACCGATGCGCTCAATTTAGTAAAAGGTGGAGATACCAGCGCAACCCATTTCTTTAGAACAAAAACCACTGCTCAATTGGCAGCAGCATTTGCGCCGGTTATAAAAACTTCTTTAGATAAAACTGAAGCCACAAAATATTACAGCGATGTGATAAAAGCTTATAACGGATTGCCCACAACATTTAGAAAAATTAATCCCGATTTACAAGGATTTGTTACTGAAAAAGCAACCAATGCGCTGTTTGACCAAGTAGCTAAGGAAGAAAAAAACATCCGTCAAAATCCATTAGCCCGAGGAACCGATTTACTGAAAAAGGTATTTGGAGGAATTAAACTTTAATTCAACGCCAATAATATTTGCCAAGCTTCAGTTACTTTTCCATCGTTTAATAAAGTGGCTGCATAGCGATGTAATTCTTTTTCCATCTCTTCGGGATTGATGGAATAGTATTGAACAATATTTTTTAAAGTATCATCCGAAAAGGAAGGATCTATCAACGGCATTTGGGTAACATTACCTAATTGTCCTAAGTGATTTCCTGTTAGGATGGTACTTTTTCGTATCGTTTCGGGCAATGCATCTAAACCAATGCCTAATTGAATGTTGGGTTTATCTACTTCAAAAATGGTTTGTGCATTAGCTCTTGAATACCAATTGCCGCCTAATCGGGCAACTAAATCTAATTTTCGTTGATCAATTTTTCCGGCCTCATTTAAAATAGCTTCATCTATATGCATCACTAATACCTCTGCAATTACCAAATTACCGGCACCACCTTCGGTACCTAAAGGTTTTACCTCAATTACTTTACATTCCATTTGAACCGGACTTTCCTTTACTCTGGGCGGTTGTACAATATCCGAAGCTATTGGTGTAAATCCGGATTTGATGAATTCATTGGTGCCTTTTGGATACTCGCAACTGCTTAAACTCATTTGCTGTACCATATCATAAGTAACGATATTGATTACCACTTCGGGTACTTCCAAAACATTTTCTAAAGTATGTTTAATACTGTTGTCTCGTACTCTTCGCGCAGGAGAAAAAATCAAAATGGGCGGATTAGAAGAAAATAAATTAAAAAAACTGAACGGACTCAAATTCACATTTCCTGTTGCACCTATGGTTGAAGCAAAACATATTGGGCGAGGCGCAATAGCATGTTGCAAATAGCTTTGTGCGTCGAATGGAGCGATGGTTGATAAATCTA
>JBMOEQ010000300.1:0-3684 GCA_049314655.1 Ferruginibacter sp.
GATTGTTAAACAACGTTTTCCACAGATAGAAAACATTTATTCTTACAACTGTACCAATTCTATCTTCCATCCACCGCAGGTGTAAAATACCATACACAGGTATTTTATTTTTTATTTCTAAATAATTTTATGGTACAGCATTTTAAAAATGATGCTGAACAGGCTGCTGCATTAAAGCGAAGTAAGTGGCTTGTTACAGGCATCCTTATCATTTTATTTTCTCTAATGGCTTATACAGCCTACAAAACATTTAATAATTAACAATCAATGAAAAAATTTATATACACAATACTTGCAACATTTTTATTCGCAAATGTGCAAGCACAAACAGTTAATGGTAAAATTTTAGATAATGAAACCAAAGAACCAATAGTTGGTGCATCAGTTCAGTCAGTTTCTGGTTTACAATCTGCGACAAGTAATAATGAGGGGAAATTTAATATTACATTAGAAAATACAAAAGATTCTCTAAAAATTTCTTTTATAGGGTATCAAACACTAATAGTTGAAAACAAACCAAATTTAATTGTAGCACTCAAGCATAATAATCAACAACTACAGGGTGTAGTCGTAACAGCCAATAGAGAGGCTGGGCTTAGAACACAAAGTCCAATTGCAATTTCTAAGCTTTCACCTAAACTTATTGATGAAACAAAAGCCAATATGGTTTTTGAATTAGTTAATAAAACACCCGGCGTTATTATGCCAAGCTATAATAACGAGCAACACGGAATGTCTATTCGCCAACCAATGGGTACAAGTGCCTATTATTTATACATGGAAGATGGTGTACCAATTAGACCATTAGGTGTTTTTAATCACAACGCTTTATTGGAGATTAATCAATTTGCTATCAGTAGTATTGAAGTGGTAAAAGGACCAGTTTCTTCAATCTATGGACCTGAAGCAGTTGGAGGTGCAGTTAACTTTATTATGCAAAGACCTACATTGATTCCAACTGCAAAAGTTGGGGTGCAATTTGATAACTGGGGATTTCGAAGAGTACAATTTGGTGCAGGTGGTAAAATTAAAAAGTTTGGATTTTACGTTGGCGGTTTAAGTAGCCAACAAACCAATTCTTGGATGGCAGCATCTGACTATGATAAAACTTCAATAAACGCTAGGCTTGAGTATAACTTCACTGAAAAAACACGACTTATTGGTAGTTTAATTTATGGAAAGTATTATTCTCAAATGGCTGGTAGTGTAGATAGCACAATGTTTTATAGCAGAAATTATGTCAGTGCATCAGATTTTACTTACAGAAAGTCTGATGCTACTCGTTCTCGTTTAACATTAGAACATGACTGGAATACCAATTCAAAATCTTTTATCACTTTCTTTCAAAGAAACAATAAACACGGTCAAAACCCTAGTTATGGAATAAGATGGACGCCTGGAGCAACAACTGCTAGAGGTGAAATTAACTCAAACAATTTTGAAAGTTATGGAGTAATAGCACAGCACAGCCAAAAGTTTAGTTTTCTAAACTCTAAACTAATTGTTGGTGGTGTGTTAGACCTTTCTAAAAACGATTATTGGAGTTATAGAATTGATTTAAAAGCAAAACTTGACCCAACCAATAGGTTTGTGGAAAAATATACAATTGACAGGGAGCGACCAGAATTGCCAATAGCTAATTATAACGGAGACATCAAAAACTATGCAGGCTATGTGCAATATGACTTTGAACCATTAAGTAAACTTAGATTTTCAATTGGTGGACGTTACGATGTGATGGATCTAGATTATATCAATAATGTTAACAGCACATCTGGTAATATTACCTACGAAAGATTTACACCTAAGGTTGGTGTAACCTATGATTTAGGAAGAGGTAAAGGGCTTTATGCAAACTACTCTCAAGGTTTTTCTCCACCTTCTTTAACTGCTATTTTTAGACCAAGACCTAACACAACCCCAGTACAATTTTATACTAACCTAAACCCTGCGTATTTCAATAACTATGAAATTGGTGGGTGGGCTTCACTTTTGAAAAATAAGATTTATGTAGATGTTACTTTTTATCAAATGGACGGTAGAAATGAGTTGCTAAGTATTCGACAACCCGATAACTCAACAGACTTTCAATCTGCTGGTAAAACACTCCACAGAGGCATAGAGTTTGGAATAACTGCAAAGCCCAACGAACAATTCTGGTTTAGATTTGGTGGAACAACAGCATTACACAGATTTGAAGATTTTGAAATAAGTAAAAACCCTGCCGACAAATTCAAAAATCTTGGCGGTTTCGAAATGCCAAGTTCACCAAGGTGGAGTTGGAATACAGAGTTTACCTATTATCCAAAATGGTTTAAAAACATTCGTACTTCTTTAGAGTGGCAGTATGTTTCGGGTTGGTATCAAAACCAAATTAACACCATAAAAGACGAAGGGTATAATTTATTGAACTTTAGATTGGGCTATAAATGGAAAGGCGTTGAAGTGTATTCAAATATTATGAATATCACCGACGAGCTTTTTGCCAACTCCTCTTCGAGAGGTAATAATGCTACAGACCGTACTACATATAATCCAGGTGCTCCAAGAACTTTTGTATTTGGTATCCAGTACAATTTCGTAGGGAAAAAATAAATTTTAACCAAGTAGTAGTTCTTTAATTACCTCATTGGCATTGCACTCTTGTATTGTTTGTTCCTTATTGGGCAAGGTTTTACAAGAGTGTAATGCTTCTTAAAAAACAAAAAATGTTACGAAAAAATATTTATAAATGGCATAGAACCACAAGTTTAATTATTGCCATACCAGTTTTTTTATGGGCATTAAGTGGTTTTATGCACCCCATAATGACCACGTTTCGCCCAAAAGTAGGTACGCAGTTTCTACCACCACAAGCAATAGATAGCAGTAAAATAAAACTGCCTTTACAAACGGCATTGGCTCAAAACAATGTATCAACAATTGCTAATTTTAGGATAGTGCAAATGGCAGGCAATTATTTTTACCAAATACAATTGCCCAACAATAAAGTATTACAATACATTAGCACACAAACAGGTAAAACCCTAAAAAATGGCGACGATTTATATGCCCGGTATATTGCCAAACAATTTTTGCAAGGAGTAAAAAAAGCTGAGAAGCCATTATTGGCAAGTACAAGTACAGTAGTGCATCAAGAGCTACAAAAAGAAGCAGAGGCGACACACGACTGCTGTGTAAATGCTACAGCTGCTATTATGAATGATACTACTGGAGCAAAAGTATTATCTACAACATTTATTGAAAATTTTGATGAAGATTATAAAAATATAAATAGGTTATTGCCCGCCTATAAAGTAAGTTTTGACAGAACAGATGGAATAAGGCTATATGTAGAAACTGCCCAAGACCGTTTTGCATTTGCAATGGATAACAAACGAAAAGTGTTTGATACCATTTTTGCCTGGTTTCATACATGGAGTTGGTTAAGTTTTTTAGGCAAAGCAAGATTTATAGTTGAAGCATTATTATGCTTTCTTGCTATTGCTACCACATTAATGGGTTTGTATATATTCTTTACAACTAAATCTAAAAAAGTTGCTGGCAACACTACCTTAAAGGCAAGATACAACCATCGTTGGACTTCATTGGTATTTTCGTTATTTACTTTAATGTTTACAGTTAGTGGTGCTTTCCATGCCTTAGAAAAACTAGAAACAGACGATAGAGATAGTTTTTATATAA
>JBMOEQ010000301.1:0-3669 GCA_049314655.1 Ferruginibacter sp.
AATTTAAAGTGCTGTACACTTCTTCGCGGTATAAATCTTCTCTGCTCGATATTTTGCCTTCGTAAAATTCTTTCCAGTTTGGACTAATTTCATAAGGGAAATCCATCAAGTTTACGATAAAGCTGCTAAGCTCCATATCTTCATTGTATAAGAAAGTTTTTGCATCTGGCTCTAATCCTTCATCATGCCATTTCTTATACAATTTAATAATGTGAATGAGGGTGATGTTATTAATCATCTCCTCCAAATTATTTTCTTCAATTTCCTTAAAAATATATTGAGCTACGGTTTGATTTTCGTCCCACGCATTTAATCCAAATTCTATCAAGCTGCGCACCATGGCTTTTTCTTGTTGCTCATCTTTACTGAGTAACAAATTGGCTTCATCAATTTCAGGTGCAACAGGGGTTTCAGCAGCCAATTCATCGGCACGGGTTTGGCGGGTTTCGTCGCGTGTAATTTTATCGCGAATGAATTTATTTACCAAAGCATGCAATCCGCTTTCTTCAATCTTCAAAATTTCAGAACATTGGCGGATATAATCTTGCTGTTTGGTAAAATCTTCTGTTTTATTGATTTTAGAAATGGTTTCGGCAATTTGATTTACCAAAGCCGATTTCTTTGTTGAATCTGTGCCGGCATCTTTCAACATTACTTCTAACTGAAATAAAATAAAGTCTTTTTTATTGGCTGCAATGAATTCGGTAAAAGCTTCAGCGCCTACTTTATTTACGTAACTATCCGGATCTTCCTTATCCGGAATCAATACCAATTTTACATTCAATCGTTCTTCAATAGCTAAATCTAATCCACGCAATGCCGCTTTAATACCGGCACTATCGCCATCGTAAATAATGGTAAGGTTGTTGGTATATTTTTTAATCAACCTCAATTGATCGGGCGTTAGTGAAGTTCCTCCACTGGCCACCACATTTTCTATCCCTGCTTGGTGTAAAGAAACTACATCGGTGTACCCTTCTACCAATAAACATTCATCGGCTTTATCTATGGCTTGACGTGCAAAATAACTGCCATATAAAATTTTACTTTTTACATAAATTTCATTTTCGGGGGTGTTGATGTATTTAGGCGCACGATCGGTAGTTTTTAAAACCCTGGCACCAAAGCCCAACACTTTGCCACTTTGGTTGTGAATGGGAAAGATGATGCGGCCTCTATAATTATCGGCCAATTGCTCATTGCGCATCACCACTAATCCACTTTTTTGTAATAATTCGGTATTGTATTGTGCTTTTATGGCGGCCTGTGCAAATTGGTCTCTTGCCTCGGGATTAAAACCCAATTGAAACTTTTTAATAATATCTTCCCTAAAACCTCTTTCTTTTAAATATGAAAGTCCAATATCTCTACCTTCTTCGGTATTCATCAAAACATTGCTGAAAAATTCTTGAGCAAAATTGTTGATAATGAATAAACTTTCGGCACTTTGGCGAATAAGTTGTTGCTCCGGACTAACAATCGATTCTTCAATTTCTACATTATATTTTTGGGCTAACCAACGCAAAGCCTCTACATAAGTGTATTTTTCGTGCTCCATAATGAAGCCAATGGCATTGCCGCTACGGCCACAACCAAAGCATTTATAGATTTCTTTTGCCGGCGAAACCGTAAAAGAAGGCGTTTTTTCGTTGTGAAACGGACAAACACCAAGATAATTTGTGCCTCTTTTTTTAAGTTTAACAAAGGAGCCTACAATTTCTATAATGTCTATTCTACTCTGAATTTGCTGTATGGTATTGGGTGAAATCAACTTTAAATGTGAAATTTTTACAAATGTACCAAGACGAAAAGTTAAATAGCACGAAATTTGTCATTGGCTGGATTATTTATAATAAATATCTTTAAGCCTTAAATATATATTCTAATGAAGAAGATTTCGTTTTTTGCCTTGCTGATACTAGCAGCAGGTACAATTGCCGCCCAAAGTATGGAAGATATTGAAAAGCTGGTAATACTTGGCCAGGATCAAAAAGCCCGTGAGATGTTAGATACACATCTGGCTGTTGAAAAAAATGCCAAAAAAGCTATCGGTTGGTTTTACAAAGGGTATGTGTACAATAACCTTTCTCGAGATTCTTCCATTTCTACGGATGCATCGGATAAATTAAAGTGGGAAGCGTTTGAAGCTTTCAAAAAGTATAGAACCATGGATGCCAAAGCCGAAAAATTGGCCGAAAACAACAATGCTTTCTTTTTTGATATCTATGCTGGATACTTGAATGATATAGGAGTTAGGGCTTATCAAAATAAGGAACACGCCAATGCACTCGCTTATTTTAAACGTGCTGTTGATGTACATGATTATCTTTTTGCCAATTCAATAGCCGGGCCAAACGGTTTTAAATTCTCAGGCTTCGATACTGTTGCAATTTTGTATTGCGGTATTGCAGCAAAAGATGGCAAAATGTTAGATGAAGCAGCTACTTGGTATAAAAAAATTGTAGATGCCGGTGTAAGCGATCAACAATACATTGATGCTTATTATTACTTAACCGATTTATATATCGATAAAAAAGATAAAGCCAATTTTGATGATGTAGTAGGTAAAGGTAGAAAAGCTTTTCCTGATCAACATTTATATTGGGATGAATCGGAAATTGATTTCTATACTAAAGGTGTAGCCGAACCAGAAGTTTTTGGAAAGTATGATGAATTGCTAACTAAGTTTCCAACCAATTATGTGTTGCATTATAATTTTTCGGTTCGTATGAAGCGTTTTATTGATAATGCCGATACATCTTCTGCTCAAGCAAAAGCAGCTTTAGCCGCTACTAAAATTCATTTGCCAGAAGTATTGAAAAAAGCCATCGCTATTAACTCTACCATTGAAGCCAATTATGTAATGGCCGAATTTTTATTCAATGATTATTTCGATATCATGGATGAAAAGCGTAAAGTAAAAGGTGTTAAGCCCGAGGATATGAAGAAGAAGAAAGATATTGAAGCACGTGCATTACAATCTAGCGCAGCTTCTATTCCTTATGCAGAAGCTGTAGAATCTATTTTTCCTGGAATTAAAAAACCAAAAGATTCTGAAAAGCGTTTTTACAAAGAAGCCATGCGTATGTTAAAAGTAACTTACGAACGCAAAGGCGATGCTGCTAAAGTAACCGCATATGAAAAGAAATACAATGAAGCCGAATAGGTAAGTTGTACATTATATAATCAGGCAGCATAGCAGTATGCTGCCTTTTTTAATACTACCATGAACGAATCATTGCTGCCGAAAATTAAATTAGTTGAATGTCCTCGCGATGCCATGCAAGGATGGAAACATTTTATACCAACCGCAACCAAAATCGCTTACCTCAATGCTTTATTGAAAGTGGGTTTTGATACATTAGATTGTGGCAGTTTTGTTTCCCCAAAAGCAATACCGCAAATGGCCGATACCGCAGCTGTTTTAGAAGCGTTAGAGCTTTCGGCAACCCAAACAAAACTATTGGCCATCATTGCTAATGAAAGAGGTGCAGCCGATGCAGTAGCCTTTGATCAAATTCAATATTTGGGCTTTCCTTTTTCGGTGTCGCCAACTTTTCAACTGCGCAATACCAATAGCACCATTGAGCAATCTTTAAGCAGGGTAGAAGCCATTCAGCAATTGTGTGTAAAACATCATAAGCAAATGGTGGTGTATATTTCTATGGG
>JBMOEQ010000302.1:0-3624 GCA_049314655.1 Ferruginibacter sp.
AGGCGTACCAGCATTTAATGAAAAAGTTATGGGAGCAACTGCATTTGCCGATGGCGCAATTGTTAAACTGCCTGAAGCAGAACCCGAACATGCTGCACTTAAAGTTGTGGAAGTTGCCGAAATACCTGTTCCACTTGTTATAGTAACAGGAATAGTAACGGTGCAATTATTGCCATCTTTTATCGTAAAGTTATAAGAATTACCACCTATCAATCCTGTAAAAGTAGCACCGCTTTGAGGCGTTCCCCCATCTATAGAAAAAGTAATTGGTGCAACTGCGGCGGCAGAAGGTACAATGGTTGCTGCTCCGGATGGCGATCCTGCACAAGAAGCACTTGTGATGTTTGCAGTACCTGTTATTCCTGCTCCATTATTTACTCGAACACCTAAATTGAAAGTACAGCCATTGCCATCAGTTACAACTATTGCATAAGTACTGCCTCCTAATAAACCATTAAAAGTAGGAGATGACTGAGGTGTTCCTCCATTTAAAGTATAAGTTATAGGTGCCACGGCTTGTGCATCGGGCGTTACCGTTATACTACCCGTTGCGGATCCTGCACATGAAGCATCTACTTTGGTTGCAGTTGCCGAAAATCCATTACCTGCATTAACAGTTACATTGAAATTGAAAATACATTGTGCATTATCTTTTACAGAAACCACATAAGAACCATCGGGTAACCCAGTGAAAACATTGGAACTTCCAAATGGATCTCCTGCCATAGAATAAGTATATCCTGGGGAACCTAAACTTGCATTAACCGTAATGGTTCCGGTTGGTGAGCCCGGGCAATTAGTACCAGTAGTTGTTGCGGTTGCTGTTAAGGTTGTATTTGAATTGATTACAAATGATTGAGTAGACGTACATAAAGTGGTTAAGTCTTTTATTAAAATATCGTAACTGCCGGGTACTTTTATAAACACCGGACTAGCCTGAAACGTTACACCATTATCAATGGAATATTGATAGGTTGGTCCTACAGGATTAGTAATCGTTATTGTACCGGTAGCATTAGGTAAACAACTTGCATTTAGAACCGAACCTGTAATATTTAAAGTTTGAGTTTTATTAATCTTTACCGTGTCGGTTACAGAAAAAATGGTATTGTCGTTATCGCATGTTCTGTAATAAGCTTTGATTACATAATCATTGTTATTTGCAGGCGGACAAATATTTCCAAAATCTACTGCTACTGTTCCATTTGCGGAAGTTCCAAGTGTACCAGTTGCAACTACTGTGTTATTCAACAATAGTTCTGCACGATCTAAAAGCGTTGTTGCCCCATCTGGTGTAAAGCGCCAAGCTTCATTCATATTGTTGGTACCCCATTGTCCTAAGTTTCTTCCGGGAGGTGCAAGGGCATCATTTCTCTCCCAATTTTGAATACCCACTAAAGCTCTACCACTATTAAAGGAATTACATATTGGTTTATCTTTTAAATAAATTTCTATAATTCCGGTGGCTTCATAAATAACAATTTGGTGTGTTGCTAATGAGTTTGTACAGCTGAATAAAGGAATTTCGTTAAAACTAACAATTGCTCTTCTAGCTGGGGCTGAACCCTCTACTCTAAATTCCATCTTTTTATTTGCGGATGGACCGTCAATATAGATATCGTGATAGGCACCAAAAATTGTTGCTCTAGGATACATCACCCCACTTGGTGTTGGACAACTCGTAAAACACTGAGCACCTGTTCCTGTAAAAGGTATGGGAGATGCTGTTCCTAAACTCCAGTGGTTACAGCCTAAAGCATTGGTAATATCAAAAGTTACTAAACAATTTGTACCTACAACTAAATCGGTAAACGTGCGTCCATAAAAACAAAAATTAAAACCAAGACTAGAAGCGTCAAAGAACTTATCATCTTGATTAGAACAACTTAAGGTAAGTGCTGGTGCTGCCGTTGTAAAAGGATAAGGGGTGTATGGTGCTGCTGCAACTACATACCTTTCGGTAGTACGAATTTCAGGAACTTTTGTAACATAATTGATACAAGTGGTACCACAAGATAATGTTGTATCTGGGCCGGCGAAGTTCGAATGCCAAACTTGGGCATTTAGACAAGTGATGCTAAATAAAAGAATAACAGTAAAATAAAATTTATTTCTCATTAAGTAAATATTGAACCGTAATCCCTAAAATTACAAATTTTGATTCAATAATAAAAGACATCCAGAATCGCCTACTTCAATCGTTAAAAAAAAGGGTGATTAACCGTTACTAGTTAATCACCCTTTAATAATTGGGCATTTGTAATCAATTGTTTATCTCACCAACACAACATTTCCACTTAATTCGATATTGGTTGAATTGGCCCCCTTCCCTTTCACCATCCACACATAATTCCCTACAGGTTGCGGCTTGCCTTTGAACGTTCCATCCCATCCAGCCCCATTTTGACTAGTTTGGTAAACCAATTCGCCAAAACGATTATACACCCTAAAATACTCTGTACTTACAATTCCAATAGGTATTGGCTTGAAAATATCATTTCGTCCATCGCCATTTGGAGAGAACGCATTGGGCACATAATATCGAATAGCATCGTACACTTTTACAAATACGGTATCATAATCGAAACAGCCTATCAAATCCGAAACCCTTACCACAAAACGCGTATCTGTAGTTAAGCGCGCAAATGGATTGGCGATATTAGGATTATTCAAAACAAAGGTTGGCGTCCAACTATAGATTAAACCACCGGTTGCTTGCAATTGATGCGATATGCCAATAACTGCAAAAGTATCTCTACCTGCATTTGCAACTACCGGAGGCTGAACAGTTAAAACCATACTATCTGAAACAGTATAGGTACAGGTGCCATTAACAATAGTGGTTGTTAAGGTATAGGTTGTTGTTGAATCTGGTGTAGCAATAGCAGTTAAAGTATCGGCTCTGTTTAATCCTATATTCGGCGTCCATGCATACGATACTGTTCCGGATGTTCCTGTAACCAATCCATGCAATTGACCTGGTGTTGCACTACAAATTGCAGTATCTCTACCTGCATATACTTGTGGCCTTATTACTTGCGATACAACAACTGAATTTATTGCGGTACATCCTAAAGCTGTAGTAGCTTTTATGTAATATGTTCCCGCACTTACTGCCGATGGATTTGCAACAGCACTTGTTGCTGCTAAATTATTCCAATACGTAAACGTTAATCCGGTTGAAGACCCGTTTGTAATTGAAGGCGCAGTTAAATCTGCTACAGCAGGTAAACATAAAGCCGGCGGATTCGTAATGGTTAAAACCGGAGCAGGTGCTGCACTTATTGTATATAATGCTGTATCTGCACAACCTGTAATATTAGTTGCTATAAGTTGATACACGCCAAGCGTATTTACACTTAATGGATTTGCCACAGGTACGCCTCCAAATGTCCATGCAGTGGTTAAACCCGATGTTATGAATTGTGCAGTAAGGTCAACTGTTGCATTCGGACAAATACTTGTTGTTTTATCTACACCTAAGCTTGGTTTAGGATTGATGGCTACAGTTACGGTTGCGGTATCGGCACAACCTGATCCGTTCGTTACAATCAATTGATATACGCCTGCTGCATTTACTGCTGTTGGTGTAGCAACTGGTGTTCCGCCTATCGTCCATGCTGT
>JBMOEQ010000303.1:0-3620 GCA_049314655.1 Ferruginibacter sp.
AAGGCACCCAAGTATTGTTTTTTAATTTAGGGGAAACAGAAAGTGCATTTGCTTTTCAGTGTATGCAACAATTAAGGGCGCAACATATTGCTTGCGAATTGTACCACGAAAATGCTAAAATGGGCAAGCAATTTAATTATGCCGAAAAGAAAAATATTCCATTTGCAATTATAATTGGTCAACAAGAAATTTCGGAGAATGCTTGTGTTATCAAAAATTTGGCTACACAAGAACAGCAAAAATTAACCGTTGGTCAATTGCTTCAGTATTTTAACAAATAAATCAGGTTACTTTCGTAAAGTATCCGCATTAATAAAAAAACAATCATTTTTATGTTACACCGTAAACTTTCGTACTTCCTATTTGCTGCTGCGCTATTTACTTTAGCCTCATGTAGCAACAGTAATGATCAAGGAAAACTTATTCCAAAAGATGCTGCTTTAGTAGTTCATGTAGATGGCAAATCGCTTTCTGCTAAATTACCTTGGGATTCTATCAAACAAAACCCACTTGTTCAACAAGCCAGCGGCGATACAACCTTACCTCCAATTGTTAAGCAACTATTAGACAATCCGGAAAACTCGGGCATCGATACAAAAGCGGATTTACTATTCTTTGCACAAAAAGACAGCT
Source organism: Ferruginibacter sp. (assembly GCA_049314655.1). Taxonomy (GTDB): domain Bacteria; phylum Bacteroidota; class Bacteroidia; order Chitinophagales; family Chitinophagaceae; genus Ferruginibacter. The sequence continues at coordinate 634 of JBMOEQ010000303.1, forward strand.
TAGGTGGTTACATCGCTTTTGAAGGCACGGTAAAAGATGCAACTAAATTCATTGCATTCAATAAGCAACTCAATGCAAACGCAAAAGAAATTCAAAAAGACGGCATCACCTTACTTAACATTGATAAAGTAACCGTTGGTTGGAAATCAGAAAAATTTGTGTACGTAGTAGATGCACCTCAACTTGGACAAATGGATGAACTCTCACGCAGAATGATGAACAACGACATTGATGTGAGCAGTACTAAAACCAGAAACCTCGAATCTACTGTTGCCAGCATTTTTGCATTGAAAGGCGAAACCAGTTTAGAAGAGGACAAAAAATTCACTACCCTCATGAAAGAAAGTGGGGATGTACATTTTTGGATGAACACCGAAGCGTTGAATAAAGGAAGCGTTGGATCTTCTGCTTTAGCCATGCTCAATTTAGACAAATTGTATAAAGGCAATTTCACCACTGCAACCGTAAATTTCGAAAATGGAAAAGTATTGATGAATGCTAAAACTTATGCCGGTGAAGAACTTACTAAATTGTATAAAAAATACAGTGGCGGTAAAGTAAATGAAGATATGTTGAAGCGTATTCCAGGAAAAGATGCCGTTGCACTTTTTGCATTAAACTTTAAACCCGAAGGCATCCAAGAGCTTATTAAACTTACCAATTTAGACGGTTTATTAAATATCGGTTTAGCCACTTTAGGTTTTTCTATAGAAGATTTTGTGAAAGCCAATAAAGGTGATATTGTATTTGGATTAACCGATTTTTCTATCCCTGCTCCCGATACTTTAAGCGATGGCACTTTTGGAATGGCTGCACGTCAACAACCCGAATTCAACATGACATTTGGTGCAGCTATAGGCGATAAAGAAGCCTTCAACAAATTAATCAATGCCGGTAAAAAAGCAGGCGAAAAATTCATAACCGGTGAAGGTGTTTCAACAGATAGTGTGCCTTTACCTTTTGGTTACAGCAGCAATGGAACCTACTTTGCCATGAGCAATAAAAAAGCCAACGCCGATGCATTTACCCAAAGTGCAGGAACAGCAGTAAATGAAGCTTTGTTAAAAAAATTAACCGGCTCATCATTTAGTGGTTATGTAAATATCCATGCCATTATGAAAGCTTTCGAAAACGAAGCTAAAACAGATAGCGTTGCAACTGCCGTGTACAATGCATCTTTAGCAACATGGGAAGATGTATTTATGTCTGGTGGAGAATTTACCGATGGCGCAATTACTCAAAAAATTGAAATTAACCTTACCGAAAAAAATACCAACAGTTTATTACAACTCAATAGGTATGCTACAAAATTGAGCGCTTTGTATAAGGCTAATCAAGATCAAATGAAAAAAAATCAAGCCGAATTTGATGAAGCCAATGCCAAATTAGATAACAATGTAACCGTAGAACCGGCACCCTCCAAATAATTAAAAACAACATATTGCAGCCAATTCCACAAGAGTTGGCTGCTTTTTTTTAACTTCCCTTCATGCAACTGAGTTTAGATCATATTCTGCCCAATTATTTTGAAAAAGATAAAGTTGAACACTCTCAACTTTGGAATAAAAAACTCGTGTTTACGCCGGGCAACAATACCCATATCATTGCCCCAAGTGGAAGCGGAAAAACATCCTTCATCCATTTTTTATATGGATTAAGAAAAGATTATTCGGGCAAAATTTTATACGATCAAAACGACATTAAAAATTTTGATACCGAAAAGTTTTCTACTTGGCGACAACAACATGTAAGCATTGTTTTTCAAGATTTGCGTGTTTTTCCTGCACAAACTGTGCTTCAAAATATTGAAGTAAAACAACAACTTGCACCTTATCACACTACTTCACGTATTGAAAGCATGGCCAAGCGCTTAGGTATCGACAATAAACTGCAGCGTATTTGCAGCACTTGCAGTTATGGCGAGCAACAACGTATTGCTATTATTCGTGCTTTACAACAACCCTTCGATTTTTTATTGTTAGACGAACCGTTTAGTCACCTCGATGAAAACAATCGCAAAAAAGCCATGGAACTTATGGAAGAAGAAGCAGCCGAAAGAAAGGCTTCCATCATCTTAGCCGATTTAAGAAGAATTGATTTTTTCAATGCCCACGAAACCCTTCATCTGTAACCTCTATAGCTTCAAACATGCCGTTATCATTTAAACATATTGCTCCATTTTTAGTAACCAACAACAGTCGCTGGAGTCGCATACTCAGCTATGTTGGATTGGGCATTGGGGTTTTATTGTTACTGTGTTCAATACAGATGTACATCAACATCAATAGCTTATTAAAAGATAAAAACAGCCGTAGAGATGGGTACGATTATATTTCGGTAACCAAATTGATTACTAATGAAAACATGGGTAAAGACAATCGCTTTACCGAAGCCGATTTAGCAGAAATAAGAAAACAACCGTTTGTTGAAGATGAGGCTCCGCTTATAGCCAATCAGTTTAGAGTAAAAGCCAGTGCGGGAAATATCATTCCTTTCAGCACCGATTTATTTTTAGAATCGCTGAACGAAAAATTTATTGATACAGTACCCAGTTCATTCACTTGGAAACCGGGAGATGTTGAAGTGCCGATTATTTTTTCATCCGATTTTATGGAGATGTATAATGTATTTGCGCCGAGTCAGGATTTACCGCAATTGTCCGATAAAACCATGTCTTCCGTAAACATCATTTTAGAATGCCATACGCCATTGGGTGTGCAGCAATTTCGTTCACGCATTGTTGCCTTAAGCGATCGTATTAATTCAATTTTAGTACCCGAATCATTTTTAGTTTTTGCCAATAAACAATTTGGTGGCGTAACACAAGTAAATGCCTCTCGAATTTATTTAAAAACAAAAGATGCCAATAACCCACAATTTCTAAATTATATCGAAGGCAAAGAATATCGGGTAAATAAAGACAAAACAAAATTCGGCAGAGTGAAGCAAGTATTGCAAGCCATTGTAAGTGGTTTAGCCGGATTTGG
>JBMOEQ010000304.1:0-3611 GCA_049314655.1 Ferruginibacter sp.
TTTGCTTTTCCTCAAATATTAACTTCGTTTGCTGCCTTCTTTTTCTTTGATTAAAGCGGCAATCCATTTAAATCCGGTTAATACATTGTAACAAGCAATATTATTTTTTGCCGCAATGGTATCAATCATATCGGTAGTAACAATAGTTTTAATCACCATATCATTCGGTTGTGCCAAGCCTTTTGTTTTACGTGCTTCAATCATATAATTGAAAGCCAAAACAGCCGTTTGGTTACCGTTCATTAAAATCCATTCGCCTTTATTATTTTTAACGCCGATACCTACTCTATCGCTATCGGGGTCGGTTCCCAACAAAATATCCGCATTTAATGCTTGTGCTTTTTTCAATCCAATACTCATGGCTTCCCTTTCTTCGGGGTTGGGGTAAACAACTGTTGAAAAATTGCCATCCGGTGTACTTTGTTCTTCTACCACATGTACATTATCGAAACCAAATTTTTCAAGCAAAGCGGGTACCATTGTAATGCCGGTACCATGAATTGGCGTGTAAACAATTTTTAAATCATGTTGTGCTTTACATACATCAGGGTATACACTTAAGCCATAGGCCATATTCAAATAGGCTTCATCCATATCTTTACCAAGCATAGTGATATTGGCTTCTCCACCACTCCATTTTACATCATCTACCGAAGCAATTTTTTCTACTTCAATGATGGTATTTTTATCATGTGGCGATACCATTTGTGCACCATCATCCCAATAAGCTTTATAACCATTGTATTCTTTAGGATTATGCGATGCGGTACATACCACTCCACCTTGACAACCCAAATACCGAATGGCATAACTCAATTCTGGTGTTGGTCTTAGGGCTTCAAACAAATAAACTTTAATGCCATTAGCAGCAAAAACATTGGCCGTAATCTCTGCAAAAAAACTACTATTATTTCTGCAATCATGCGCAATTGCAACCGATACTTTATCAAAACATTTGTTTAAATAATTGGCATAACCTTGTGTAGCCATACCAACGGTGTATTTATTCATCCTATTGGTACCAACACCCATCAAGCCGCGTAATCCACCGGTTCCAAATTCAAGATTTTTATAAAATGCTTCCGTTAATTCATCCGGATTTTCTTGTTGTAATTTTTTGATTTCGGCTTTTACGGTTTCATCGTAATTGCCATTTAACCAACTATCGATCTTTGCTTGAATGATATTTTCCATGGTAAAAAATTTAAGTTATCAAAATTAACGTTTCGTACTTAATAAATGATATACATTAAATTTGTTTTTTATGAACCCAGCAGCATCTCTATTTTCAACTTCATTGGCGTCGCACTCTTGTACAAGGGTAATGCTATGCATCCTATTATTTTGGGGCATCAATACATCTAGCATTAAAGCACAAGATTCCTTAAAGCTTACAACAACAACAACTGATAGTATTGTTTTACATAAATATCAACAGCGCGACAGTATTGTTGCAATTTTACGCTCCGGAAAACAACTCACCCGTAAACAAGTAAACAACCGTATTCGTTGGGTGGCTGGTGCCAATGTGGTGGGTTATAGTGCTATTTTAGCCGGATTAAATGCTGCTTGGTATTCGAATTTCCCGAGGGGTAAATTTCAATTTTTTAACGACAATAAAGAATGGTTACAGGTAGATAAAGTAGGCCATATGTATGGCGCCTATATAGAAAGCAGAACAAGTATGGAATTATGGCGCTGGACCGGTATTGAGCGCAAGAAGCGCATCTGGCTAGGTGGAATGAGTGGAGCGGTTTATCAAACCGTTATTGAGGTGTTGGATGGCTTTAGTGCCGAATGGGGCTGGAGTTGGGGCGATTTTGGCGCCAATATATTAGGCAGTAGTATATTAACGGCACAAGAATTGGCTTGGGATGATCAACGGATTAAAATTAAATTTTCATTTCATAAAAACACTTATGCAACCCCCGATTTAAATCAAAGAGCAGATGAACTTTTTGGAAAAACTTTGGGAGAAAGATTTATAAAAGATTACAATGCGCAAACCTATTGGGCAAGTATGAATGTGCAGTCGTTTTTTCCAAAATCTAAATTGCCTCCATGGTTTTCAGTTGCTGTTGGCTATGGTGCCAATGGCATGTTTGGGGCTTTGGAAAATGTTGGTAAAGATGATGCAGGGAATATTACTTTCGACAGAAGAGATATCAAACGCTACCGCAGGTGGTTTTTAGCTCCGGATATAGATTTTTCAAAAATAAAAACTCGAAAAAAAAGCTTGAAATTATTATTTACAATTTTGAGCGCGTTTAAATGTCCGGCCCCAAGTTTAGAATTCTCGAATGGAAGTTTTAAATGGAATTGGTTACACTTTTGATACAATTGTTGAACGATGGCTTAACTGTGGAGGAACAATTGTTGAACGATGGCTTAGCAGCTTTACAAACTTTAGATTCTTTATAAACTACCATGAGGAGTTTATAAGTTGAACAGAATTTGAACAAATGGCTTCATCCGCTTAAATTTCACCATTCAACAAATTGCCTGTAGCGTATTTTTTAAACAAAGCTAAGTGCTCGGCATATTGTAATCCGTTTAAATGTCGAAGATGGTGCATATCGGTTCCAACAAAATCGGCAAGGTCGTTTTCTAAAATATATTTGGCGGCTTTAGTAACCGGTTTTCCATAATATCCCGTTAAAGAAAGTAAGTTTACTTGAAGGTAAAATCCCATATCCTTCATGTTATTAAATTGATCATAATTGTTATGATAATAGCCATAGCGTTCGGGATGCGCCATAATAGGTTTATAACCGGCTTTCAAAATTTCAAATGCCACTTCATGTAAATTATGGCATGGAGAAGCGTAGGATTGTTCCGTTAAAATCACGTTTTTATAAATACAAAGTAGCGGTTGTTTTTCATGTAATAATTTCATGAAATGATCATCAATCATATATTCTGCTGCAGCACTAATCTCAATATCAATGCCCGAATTTTCAACTGCAATTTTTAATTTTTCTAATGCAGCATTAATGGTTTCCGGTGTATTTCTATACATATCACTAATCACATGCGGCGTGGCAACAGTTTTTCTAATCCCTAAATCATAAATACCTCTAAGCAATTCCAGAGACGTTTCAATATCAGGAGCGCCATCATCTATTCCGGGTAAAATATGAGAGTGCATATCGGTTTGAATAGGCAATTGATGTGCAGTCTCAAGTGGAGATGATATCTTTTTAAAAAAATTAAACATGGAACAGGATAATGTTAAATGTTAAATGTTGAATGTTGAATTTTTCACGCAAAGATGCAAAGATTAGCAAGGCGCAAACTTTGAATTTAATTGTTGAATGTTATTTGAAGTAGCAAGTTTATAAAGTTGGTAGGTTTATAAAGTCTCTAACCTAAACCCTAAAATTCTAAACTATTTTTCACGCAAAGCTGCAAAGTAGATTAAGACGCAAAGCATTCATTGAATGTTGAATGTTAAATGTTGAATTTTTAATGACAGTACACTAACCTTGTAAAATGAATCAACTTAGCGCAACTCTGTTAGCTCCTTTTTCTCTGCGGTTAACTTAAAATTATTTTATCACGCAAAGCTGCAAAGTAGATTAAGACGCAAAGCATTCATTGAATGTTGAATG
>JBMOEQ010000305.1:0-3604 GCA_049314655.1 Ferruginibacter sp.
AGCAATTTTTATTATTCAAATTATTGCATTGAAGGTGCCGATGGCAAACCCGGTGATGAGTTTATTACCATTGCAACCGTTCGTCCGGAAACCATTTTAGGCGATAGTGCTATTTGCGTAAACCCTACCGACGAACGCTATCTTCACTTGCATGGAAAATTTGCTTACGTTCCGCTAATTAATAGAAGAATTCCAATTATTGCCGATGAATATGTGGCTACTGATTTTGGTACCGGCGCTTTAAAAGTAACGCCTGCGCATGATATGAACGATTATCAATTGGGACAAAAATACCAGTTGGAAATTATTGATACCATGAACGATGATGGTACGATGAGTGCAGCTGCACAACTCTTCATTGGAGAAGACAGAATGGAGGTTCGAAAAAAAATTATTCCATTACTACAAGAAGCCGGCAATTTAGTAAAGATTGAAGCCTATACCAATCAAGTTGGCTTTAGTGAAAGAACCGATGCTATTGTTGAGCCCCGTTTAAGTTTGCAATGGTGGGTAAGTATGAAGGATTTAAGTACGCCTGCTTTGAAAACTGTGATGGAAGAAGAAATCAAATTCTATCCACCAAAATTCAAAAACCTTTACCGCCATTGGATGGAGAACATCAAAGATTGGTGTATAAGTAGGCAATTATGGTGGGGACATAGAATTCCTGCTTGGTACGATGATGCAGGTAATGTGTATGTAGCTAGAAGCTTAGAAGAACTTCATAACAGCAACCCGGAAACGAAAAATATCACTTTAAAACAAGATGAAGATTGTTTAGATACTTGGTTCTCCTCGTGGTTATGGCCTTTTGAAGTTTTTAAAGGCTACAGCAATCCGGGTAATGCCGAAGTAAAATATTATTACCCTACCAACACATTGGTTACTGCACCTGAAATCATTTTCTTTTGGGTGGCCCGTATGATTATGGCCGGATTTGAATACATGGAAGAAAAACCTTTCCGTGAAGTGTATTTCACCGGTATTGTACGCGATAAGCAAGGTAGAAAAATGAGTAAAAGTTTGGGCAACTCACCCGATTTATTAGGCTTGATTGATCAATACGGTGCAGATGCCGTTCGTTTTGGTATTTTAATATCTTCCCCTGCAGGCAATGATTTGTTATTTGATGAAAGTGCTTTAGAACAAGGTAGAAATTTCAACAACAAAATTTGGAATGCGCTGAAGTTGATTAAAATGTGGGAAGCACGAGTTTCTAAAGATGCGGTTTCTGCCGATAATAGTTTTGCATTAAATTGGTTCGAAAACAGGTTGAATCAAGTTGTTGAAGAAGTGGAAGTTTTGATGCAGCAATTTAGATTGAGTGAAGCGTTGAAAACCATCTATTCTTTAATCTGGGATGATTTCTGTAGTTGGTATTTAGAATGGGTGAAGCCGGGCTTTGAACAACCTGTAGATGCCAAAATGTACAACAAAACCATTGAGTTTTTTGAAGCTTTGATGAAATTGGCGCATCCGTTTATGCCTTTTATTACAGAAGAAATATTCCATTTGTTACGTGCACAAGAACAAGATTTAGTGGTAAGTCAATTACCGCCTGCCAATAAAGTTGATGATGTTGTTTTAAAACAAGGCGAATTATTGAAACAGGTAATTACCAACTTAAGAGATGGCCGCAATAAAAATCAATTGAAACCAAAGGATTCGGTGAAATTATATGTTGAAACCGGCAATACCGGCGGATACAATGCCATCAGTGGAATTTTAAGCAAGCAAATCAATGCAACTGAAGTGGTATTTACCGCTGCGGCAGTGGCCAATACCATTGTAATTGCTGTGGAGCAAGACAAGTTTTATTTAGAAACCACAAAAGAGTTGGATAAAGACGCATTAAAAGCCGATTTATTAAAAGACTTGGCGCACCAGCAACAGTTTTTACTTTCTGTAAGCAAGAAGCTTTCGAATGAAAAATTTGTTCAAAATGCAAAAGCCGAAGTATTGGCATTAGAACAAAAAAAGCAAGCCGATGCGTTGGTGAGAATAAAAACAATTGAAGAAAGTTTAGCCGGATTACAATAAACTAAAATGCTCCTTATAAAAGCCCTTAGCCATTTGGTTAGGGGCTTTAACATTTTATATACTTGAACATTAGTAAATCGTTATATCTTTAATACACTAATTTAAGGTTATGAAAATATTGTTCGCATGCATATTAGGATTGTTTAGTGCAACGCTATTAGTAGCACAAAATCCTACAAAACCGGTGGTAAAAACTGTGCCTAAATTTAAACCGCCTGTAGTTAAATCAAGTATTGGAAGAGCAACCGGAACAGCTTTTAAAGTGGGTGCAGAAGAAGCCAAAGTCATCATTGCCCAATCGCTTATTATTAGTGATGCAAAAAACAATAAATATGTTGTGGCTTCTTACCAATTTGCCTATAAGCGAGTAGGCGTTACCGAAGATGAAGCTACTGGACAAGTTACTCCGGCTAAAGATATGGTTGCCCGACAATTTTCTTCTACCCCATTACCACAAATTTGGATTGATAATATTACTGAAGGCTTAAGAAAGGAAGAAGAATTGTATTTCTTTGATATTATTGTAAAAGACAGTCAGGGAAGAAGATTTTTTGCCCCTGAACTAAAATTAATTATTCAATAGTTTTTTTTGCATTATACAGTTTAATACATCCTGCTATCAAGAATACAAGCCAAAACCAATGGGAAAAAAATTGGGTAACCTGGTGAAAAAGCTTAGCCCTTGGAGCCGGATATTGATTGATAGCACCATATTTTGGAGCGCCCAAAATAGAATCGAGTTTATTTACATCTAGCCTTCCTGCATACATTTCTTTCATTTGATTACGATCAATAAAAGTGGCTAAACTTTCTCTTTTTTTATTGGGGAAATTGGGTTCAAGATTGGTATCAAAATAATACCATGCTTCATTAATTCTAGCCTCAGAAGCAAAATGGTGATTGAATAAAATCTTTCGATAATCAATTCCATTCATGGTAAAAAGTTTCATCAATACAATTTCTTGTTGACTGCATGCTGCCATTGGATAATGCAATAAATCTTCCGGAATTACAATTGCGCCTAAATCTTCCCAAAACAATTTTCCGCAAACTGCAGCTATCCAATTTTCACGTAAACTATAATAAGCATAACCATGATAAAAACGCTTTCTTAAAGTTTGTGCTAAAATTTCTGCATGGTTTAAAGAACCCTTTGCAATTTGTTTTGACTGGAGAATAGAATCTGTATAAGATTTAATTTGAGGAATGCTGCGGAGTTGATTTGCCAATGGGGCATCAAACTCTTCCCAATCAAATCCCTTTTCTGCAGGCGTTTGTAGATGAATATTTAAAAAATTGGGTACTGCTAAAAGCAATGCAAACAATATATACAACAACCCTTTCCGCATATCAAAAAAATCTAGTGGTTAGCTAAAAAACTTGTGATGTAGTACTAAAAATAAATCGACAAAAATGATGCCTCATTGATATTTCCAACAATACTAGAAGTTTATTAGACTATAAAAAGAGGACAAAGTTAATTGACTATTTTATTTATTTTGAAGAAATGTTGTGATTAAGAGTAATTGATATATGTACTATATAAATGCTAAACAATTATATG
>JBMOEQ010000306.1:0-3585 GCA_049314655.1 Ferruginibacter sp.
ATCCAACCCTTCTGTGTTAACCACCGGCGGGCAGCTTAAAGCAATGGCATCAATTTCATATATGACAGGACAAACAGCAAACGGTAACATAACATTTGCTGTTAAAAAGAGACAAAAATTACTTGCAAAGAAAAAACTTACCTTATTAAATAATTATTTTGTTGGAGATAGTACACTACAGTTTAATTGTGTTTCCGGTGATACTGTATATTTTGAATTTTATACTGACAGTGATTCATTAGCAAAGAAAATTAACAATACAAATGCAATTATTAATACAACTTATTATAATGCCGGCTTACATGCCCCTATCGTTGACAGTTTGTGGAAGTTTGGGAATCTGTATCATGGATGGGGTCAATTTTACTATAATAAAGATAGCAGCTTTTCGGCCATTGATGAAACCAAAATGGTTTTATCAGGATATAATACTACAACATTCCCATCTGATTTTGATACTACTCATATTAAAAGTTTTTCAAATTTACAGAGTTATTTTACCAATCACAATATCCCCAATCCGCTAAGTAATATTTTTGGTATAATGATGCCCGACGTGGATTCTAATGTATGGAGAGGTTTTGGAGACATGACAATGGTAGGTGCTAATAAAATGAGCAATGCTCGTAAAAATATTATAATAGATGAAACAACCAATTATCCTATCCCTCAAATTAATTATCATAATGGAAAAGCAATTTATAAATACAATACCAACGAAAGCACATCCTATAGTGCTTCTTTTGGCCCTAGTTGTTTTTCTGTAGGCTCTAGTTTTACCAGAAGTGTGTCAGAGCTAATGTTAGATTATATGGACTTAAATGGTGACAGATATCCCGATATTGTAGGGCCTTTTTTAACGCAATATTCTACTCCACAGGGAGGTATAGGATCTCTATGTACTTCGCATTATACAAATAATGACTACCGTATTAATTCGAATATATCGGATGCAATTGGTACTACTTATGGTGTGAATTATCCAATTGTAATTCCAAAAGCATCTAATAATCCAAAAACTTCTAAAATATCAGTAGATGTAAATGGTGCATTGAGTTTTGGTAGTGGTAAAAATATTGATGAAACGCAATATACATTTGTTGATATAAATGCTGATGGTTTACCTGATAAATTAGCAAAACATGGTAAGGTTTATTTAAATTTGGGATATAGTTTTGCACCTATTGAAACATGGATAAATAATAATAATAATATAGAAGTTAGAGATGGTAAAAGCAGTTCTTCTTCTTTAAGTGTTGGTTTTAATATTATCGAAAGTAGTTTTGCAGGTGGTGTCGGAATTTCAGGTTCTGAAAACAATAATACTTTTCAAACAATGGATATAAACGGAGATGGCCTTCAGGATCTGGTTTCATGGGAATATACTCCGATTGGGCTACGTATTATGCATGTACAATTTAACAAGGGTAATGGGTTTGCAGCTCCGGTAATATGGGATACACTCACAAATACAGAAAATAGCAAATCCTATAATCAATCAGTAAATCTTGCTACAACATTTGGAATTGTAATTCCTATTCCATTTTTCCCAATTAAATTTATTCTTTCCAGTGGAGTTAATTTATCAAACAGCCTTACCAAAGAAAAAGTGCAAATGATAGATATGAATGCTGATGGATACCTTGATTATGTGATTTCCACAGAAGAAACCGATGTAAAAGTACGCTATTCAACATTAGGTAAGTTAAATATATTAAAAAAAGTAACCAACAATGCTGGAAGTAGTTTTGAACTGGCTTATGAACTTTCTGTAAATTCTCAAAAATCGCCACAACGCAATTGGCTATTGTCTGCTGTTACAGTTAAAGATGGACATCCTGGTGATGGAGCCGATAGTATGTTCACTAAATTTGAATACAAAAACCCTTACTACAGCCGTTTCGAACGTGTTTCTTTCGGTTACGATACCGTTATTACGCATGTTTACAACACACTTGTCTCAACACCTTATGTGTATAGAACTATAAAGGAAGCCTATCATACCAATAAGTTTTTGTTTAAAGGAATTAAAAAATACGAAGTATTGCTCGACAGTGCCGACCATAAATATGTAGAAACTTTTTATACCTATATGCATACTCGTATTGTAAATGGTGATACTGTTGGAGAAGCCCAGATTAATTGTTTTAACAATTATTATCCTGCCATTGCAAGTGAAGATAAATATTTTTACGAAGGAGCTGCTTCACCTGCCATTCATACCCGGAAAAATTACAAACATGGGCGATGGGGCAATGTAGTGAAATATGATGATTTAGGTGATCTTGCCTATAATGAAGATGATATAACGGCAGAAATCAGCTACGATACCATTATCTCTAAAAACCTCCTTTCGCTGGTAAATTCAATTGTTGTTAGAAATTTAAGCAATTTAGATGTTTTGCGTTCACGAACGGCTACTTACGATCAAAACAATGGCAAACTATTGCAGTTAATTTTGGAAAATACCAACAACAGTGGCAATGCCATTACCGACTACACTTATGATATTTATGGCAATACGCAAACACTTACTCAACCCGAAAACCAAAACCACCAGCGAAAATCATTTACGTATACTTACGACCCCTATTTTACACATATGTATACAGTTAGCATCTCAGATGAGCAAAGTTTAACATCAACAGCAGATTACGATTATCGTTTTGGTAAACCCATTGCTACTATCGATGTAGCAGGTAATGTAATGCAATATACTTATGACGGAGCAGGACGTTGCAGAACTATACTTGCACCCTACGAAAAAGATGCAGCACTACCTTTTACCGTTAAATTCGATTATTGGGACGATGCAAATATTGAGTTGAATCACATTGATACAGTAATGTGGTCACGTACACGCCATTACGATCCTGCCAATCATGACAATGAAATTACCACGGTTCTTTTTGCCGATGGTCTGGGCAAAATTCTCCAAACCAAAAAGAAAGTTTCAATTTTCGACCCTGTTAGCGGGCTGGATGTGGATTCAATGGTAGTTTCGGGTAAAATAATTTACGATGCATTTGGGCGTACTATTAGTACCAACTATCCTATAACCGAAGCTTTAGGAACAGATTCCCTTTTTAATTTTAACATAGATATACAACCCCCTACCACAACTCAATATGATGTCATGGACAGAACAGTTTCGCTAACTACTCCTGATAACATAACTTCATATACCAATTATGGTTTTGAAAACGATTTTTTTAATAAATTACAATTTAAAACAATACAAATAGATGCTTTAACTAAAGAAACCAAGATTTATACCGATACCCGTGGCTTACAAACCACAATAAATAATGCATTAAATGATACCACACGTTTTATTTATAATCAACTGGGTGAGTTAATTGAATCTACTGACCCTGAAGGTAACAGTACAACATATTCTTACGATTTGTTGGGTCATCGTATACAACGAAGTCATCCCGATGCAGGTACTACAGTTTATAATTACGACCCTGCCGGTAATGTAATCAGTATGCAGACACAAAACCTAATAAATCAATCTTTATCAGTAAATTATAACTATGATTACAATAAACTTACAGAAATTGATTACCCCCTAAATCCTGA
>JBMOEQ010000307.1:0-3577 GCA_049314655.1 Ferruginibacter sp.
CCAAGAGCTAAATGCAGCTCCACAAACCGTTCTTACATGTAAATAATGTTGTGTTGCAGAAGCCAATCCAGTTACTGGAACACTAGTAGAAGTGGTGTTTGTACCAGATGCAGGTGGTGTAGCTGATGTATTAACAGCATATTCATAAGCGGTAGCTCCTGAAACAGCCGTCCAACCTACAGTTGCAGTACTACTGGTAACCAAAGTTGCATTTAATCCACCCGTTGCTAAACAAGATGGAGGAGCAGCAAAGGTTAAAGAAACTTGTGGTTTAAATGAATTAGTGGTATTTGTAGCAACATCACAGCGCGAACCGCTTGCGTCTGCACGAATACGGCGCGAACCATTTGTAGTTGTTGCCGCATATGTTCTTACTTCACCATAAGGTGAAACATATGGAGCAGCTCCATAACAAACATCTACCAATAAATTACTGGTGCCGTTCCAAACGAAAGTGCCATTAAGTGTTAACATATCAAATGCGCCGGCTACAGGCGTATAACTCGCAACAGAATAAACTTCTGTTAAAGCAGTAGCATCATGTGTTGCCGAATTGGTAGCAGCCGTATTGGCCATTCTAATTTTATAATTAGGTAAAGCACCTCCGCCCGGAGCAGTACTCACATACCAACCTAATTCGGAAATCGCTTTAGGCCCGGTTATACCCGCCGCATTTAATTCGGCTGCAGTATACACCACTTGGAAGCGCATAAATTCGAAATAGGCACTGATTGGATTTCCAGATGTTGCACCGGAAAGTGTTGTTGAACCTGAGTTTGTTAATTGAATTGTTTGTGCAAAAGAAAACATGGTAGCACAAAATAAACTGCATAAGAGTAGTAGTTTTTTCATCTATTAATAGATTTATTGATGGATTGTTACGTGCAAATATTAGGATAATTTTGAAATTTAATAGAATTTTCTCTAAAATCCCTTAATTTTTCCCATATTTCCGCTTAGATACGTGAAAATAGGCATTTATAGTTTGAATTTTAACAATATAATTCACGTTTAATTTAATTCGGTTGAATTTAGCTCCATTTATCATTTCAGTTATTTTATATCTCATGCAAAAGCAATATTCTACTCCATTTCTTTTAATTAGTTCTTTTAAGCGATTGATTTTATCAATTTTAATTATAATTTTTACACAAACACAGTTATTTGCATTTATTCATCCTAGTAATGGAAGTCAACTTACACAAATTCACCTAATGTTCGAATGGAATGAAATTCCACAGGCAACGAAATATGAATGCTCCATTTGGAAAATTGATACACTTACTCAAAAGAAAAGCAAACTCAAAACAATAACCTCTTCTTCATTGAGTTTTTTGGAAACAACGGTTTTGCAGTTTAATTGTACATATGCTTGGCAAGTAAAAGCTTACCATAATAACCAATTATTACATACAGATAGCTTGCGCCATTTTCAAATTTTAACTACAGCTGCTATTCAACCGAATTATTTTAAAACCGAAATCAATTTTAATCAAAAGCCCCATCAAGAAATTATTTTCATAGATCATTTGGCCATAGCTATGGATAAAACGGGTAAACCGATTTGGTTTTTACCCATCCCAACCGATTCCTTATCGAAATGGATTTTTAGAGATTTAAAACAAACGCCTTTTGGAACCATTTCCTATATAGATATTAATGGAGCTTATGAAAAATCGCTCTCCGGAAATGTAATTTGGCAAGCCCCCAATGATGGATTGGTTTCTAAATTAAAAACAGAAGATTATCACCACGATTTTACCAAAAATAAAGATGGTTCATTTACTGTTTGCGGAAGTTATTACCTTCCCGATAATAAAGGAAAATACAGTAGAAATACAAATGCCATTCGATACAATACACTAATTCATTATAACGCCGATAAAACGATACAATGGAGTTGGAATGAATGGAATAGTTTAAACCATGATTCTATTTTTAAATCAAACTACAATATTAACAATGCCGGACATCTAAATGGATTTGCCTTTACAAAAGATCAACGCAATATTTGGATGAGTTTTAAAAATTTTTCTGATGTGTATTTGTATAATATAGATTCCAATAAATTTATTTCTAGTTTAAAGCATAGTATTTCCACAAACCCAGTATATTTTGAACAACAACATGGGCCATCCATTACAAAACAAAACGAAATTTTAATTTATAATAATAATATTTCCGAAAATGATGATGGAGAAACAAAAGTGGTGAAACATCCGTCTATCATGCTTTTTGAATATCTGCCTCAGAATAGAAAATCAATTTTAAAGTGGACATACACAATAACTTCTAAAAAGTATCCTGAAGGCATTGCGGGTAAAGAAGGCTATGTTTCAGCAACTACAAAAGGTAATTTTTTAGTTTGTCCGGGTGGGGCCAATTTTTTAGCAGAAATTACCAAATCCAAAGCTAAAATTTGGGAATGTTATTTCTATAAAAAAACAGCAAAAGATACCGCTTGGAAATCGTTTACAAATTACCGTTGTCAAATTGCATCATCTTTATATCCTTTGTATTTTACGCTTCAAAAATTGAATCAAAATAAACAGCAAAGTACTTTTCGTTTACATAATGCGGGTACTGAAAATGGTCAATATAAATTGGAGTTTTATAATGAAAAAGATGCATTAATTGCTACAAAATATTCTACAGTTATTGCAGCCAACGATTATGAAGATTTTAAACTTGCAAACAGTAAATTAGAAAAAGCGGTTGTGCGATGTGTTATTTCAACAATGCATGTTAAGGAGATTACAAAAACATACAAATTTTAAATACAACGATTGTAAAGATTAGTAAACAGGTTTCCAACCTTTTGCTTTCCAATATTCAATAATGGGTTTGTAGGGCCCGTATTTATGTTGGCGAACCGAAAAGGTATCTGCAAACGGAGCAATGCCATAATCTATTGCTTTTTCTTCGGGATGTGGATAATCTAATGATTTGGGATTGGGTCTTTTGTGGATATCGTCATTATTGATAAAACTGGCAATATCTATGGCTTCTTGATCAGACAAATAAGGTTTATTCCACGTTGCACTATCAAAAGGCATATTGGCTTTTATCCACCTTGCTTGCTTACTTACACGATGCATACTACTTCCGGGTTGATAACCAAAATCTCCCCATAAAGGCGGGTATAAATAAGATGTGGCACCTGCGGGTAATATGCCCTCGCCATTGGCGCCATGACAGCGTAAACATTTTTGTGCATATAATCTTGCCCCATTTTCAAGATTTCCAGCCTCATCCGGAAAATTGATTTCAAGGTTTTCAAAACCATCTTTTTGTTTATCTGTTGGCTTTAAGGTGCTGTTAATCCATTTAAAATAACTTAAAAATGCAATCATCTCCTTACTATCTAATGCAATGGGTATGCCGCTATGCGGTCGCATGATGCAATTGTTAACCCTTTCGGCTAAAGATAAAACCCTGCCTTCTCTAGCCCTATATTGAGGATATTTTTCATGCGCCAACATTAAACTGAATGAAAATGGTTTGGTACCTGCATTTTGGTGGCATTGTGTACAATTCATCTTGTTACCTAAAAATTTTCCATTGATTCCATTTGGAC
>JBMOEQ010000308.1:0-3569 GCA_049314655.1 Ferruginibacter sp.
TTATACGACACTAAAATAAAAACTGCCATATGAGTAGTGTAGTTTATTTAATTCCTACTGTATTGGATGAAATGGCCCTTCAAACAATTCCAACATATGTGCTAGAAGCGGTAAAAAACTGTAGTGTAATATTTGCAGAAAATGAACGCACTGCAAGAAGGTTTTTGAAAGCGATGGATAAATCTATTGTAATCGACGATTTTGAATGGCATACTATTCATAAAGCAGAAGCCGAACAAAAAGCCGTATTTAAACAATGTTTACAAGCCCATAAAAACATTGCCATTATCAGTGAAGCCGGTTGCCCTGGCGTTGCCGACCCCGGACAAATTTTGGTAGAATTAGCACAGCAAGAAAACGCCATTGTAAAACCATTGGTTGGTCCAAGTTCAATCTTGTTAGCACTAATGGCGAGTGGTATGAACGGACAACAATTTGAATTTTTGGGCTATCTACCCATCGATAATCAAGAGCGCATAAAAGCGATTAAAGAAGCCGAGCTGCAATCGCAAAAGAAAAACAGCACACAAATTTTTATTGAAACGCCTTATCGCAATAATCAACTCATAGAAACATTATTGCAACAATTGAAACCACAAACCAAACTTTGCATTGCAGCCGCATTAACTGGATCTAACGAAATGGTAAAAACAAAATCAGTGCAAGATTGGAAAAAAGCACCTGTGAACTTGCATAAAATACCGGTGATATTTTTGTTTCAAGCGTAATTAAATTAACGCTCTACTTTTTTCATAGAAATAATTTTATCTACTATAAATACACTGTATCCTCTCCAAGGAATAGCATTTTTATATTCTCTATAATGCAAATCAAAATAATTGCCACTATTCATCATCAACACATTGGCAATACTATCATTAGAAATTGAAAATTCAAATTCGTACGATTGGATTGAACCCGCTGCTTTTGATCTTATACCTGCTTGAATGAGTTTACCTTCGTAAGTTTTAAAAACATTTCCCTTCTTCACAACATAATTTAACTCACCCGATTTTACCCCTTCACCAAAAACATAATAATATTTCCACCAAAAAATAACTCCGCCTACAATCAATAACAATAAAGTTAACCACAAGAGTATTTTTTTAAATGCCGACATTTTTGTTTTTACTGTTGGTGTATTATTCGTAGTAGTAGTTTCCATGATGCCCAATTTTAAATAAAGTTAGTTTATAATCCATACTTATCAATTAAGTAAATCAATATCGTCATATTCAATGCGCCTAAATGCAATTCGCGCCGACTCACTGCTTCAAAAACATCCGTTGGTGCATGGTGAATATCGAAGTAGCGTTGGCTATCGGGCCTTAATCCGGCTAAAGCAGTGCCCAGTTTTTTTAAAGGACTAATATCCGAGCCACTTCCGCCCGCTTTCATTTCATAAATTCCATAAGGATAAAATAGGGGCACCCATTGTTGAATCGTTTTCACTTTCAAACTATCCATATCCAAACTAAAGCCTCTTGGTGTAAAACCTCCGGCATCACTTTCTAGCGCAAATAAATGATTTTCTTTATTGATTTCAGCAGCTTCTAGATATTGCTTTGCCCCTTTACCACCATTCTCTTCATTCATAAACATTACGGCTCTAATGGTTCTATTAGGACGAATACCCAATGCTTTAAACAAACGTATCACTTCAATGCTTTGCACGCAACCTGCTCCATCATCGTGAGCACCTTCGGCCAAATCCCAACTATCTAAATGTCCGCCTACTGTAATAATTTCTTGATTGGCTATACTGCCCCTCAATTCGCCTATAACATTATATGATAATACATCTGGCAACATTACTGCTGTGTTTCTAACATAAATTGATTTAACTGATTTCTGTTTAATGGCATTACTTAACCAAATAGCGTTTTCTGTACTTATAGCCAAGGCTGGAATTTTAGGAAACGAATCATTATAAATGGTGGTTCCTGTATGCGGATGTATATCGGGATTACTAGCCAATGAGCGTACCAAAACTGCTTTTGCGCCATACTTAGCCGCTTTTGAAGGACCACGGGTTCTATACGCCCCACTCTCGCCATAAGCCCTAAAAGTTTCTATATAAGTTGGATTCATCGGGAAATTATAAAAAACAATCTTGCCCTTTATTCCGGTTTCACCCAAACTATCCAATTCTGCAAAACTATTTACTTCAACAACCGGTGCATAAATGCCTTTTTTTCCGGTGCCGATAGAGTTGCCTAAAGAGGTACAATTGAGCAGTTTTGTTTTTTGGTTATTCAGTAAAACCGAAGCTGTTTCTTTTTCTCCCCTAACCCAATGCGGCACCCAACATGCTTGCAAATAAACTGTATCAGCACCTGCATCCATCAGCATTTTACGGGTAGCTTCCACAGCTTTAGCTGCACCAATTGAGCCACTCAATCGAGGGCCAATTTCTTTACACAATACCCTTAAATTATCATAGGCTTTACTATTAGACATTACTTCATCGGCAATCTTTTTAATAAAAACAACTTCCGATTGTTGTGCAAAAACACCACTACCCCACCCAATTAAAACCAATATCCATTGAACAATTCTCATTTTTGTTAAGTTTATATCAACAAACTTAACATTTTAAGTACAATCCATGAACGGAAGTAATTCTGAATAAGAAATTGGTAAATTGCAGGTAATTGAGAACGAACTCATAAATATATTTCACTATGAATATTGCGATTGTTTGCTATCCTACATTTGGCGGAAGTGGTGTATTAGCAACGGAGTTAGGTAAGGCTTTGGCAGACAAAGGACATAATATACATTTCATTACTTATCAACAGCCGGTTAGACTAAGTGGATTTCATACCAATATATTTTATCATGAAGTAAGAGTGCCAACTTACCCATTATTCGATTATCCGCCTTATGAAACAGCTTTAGCCAGTACAATGGTAGATGTGATCATCAACAATCAAATTGAATTGCTGCATGTACATTATGCTATTCCGCATGCCGCTGCTGCTTATATGGCCAAGCAAATATTAGCCAAAGAAGGGAAGAAAATTCCGGTAATCACAACTTTGCATGGCACCGATATTACTTTAGTGGGCAGAGATAAAACCTATCGTCCGGTAGTAACTTTTTCTATGACCGAAAGTGATGTACTTACCGCCGTTTCGGATAATTTGAAAGAAGAAACGTATAAGAATTTCGACATTGATAAAGCCATTGAAGTGATACACAATTTTGTTGATGTAAAACGGTTCAACAAAAAACCTGTAGATGCTTTTAAAAAACTAATTGCACCTAATGGGGAAAGAATTATTATTCATGCATCTAACTTTCGTAAAGTAAAAAGAGTAGATGATGTTATCAATACTTTTTTATTAATCAACGAAAAAATACCCTCTAAATTATTGTTATTGGGAGATGGACCAGAACGTCCTTATGCCGAATCTATTTGCAGAGATTGTGTTGCCTTAAATAATATCAAGTTTTTGGGAAAGCAAGACCAAATGGAAGACATTTTACCCATTGCAGATTTGTTTTTATTAACGAGCGAATATGAAAGTTTTGGATTAGCAGCATTAGAAGCAATGGCAGCCGAA
>JBMOEQ010000309.1:0-3554 GCA_049314655.1 Ferruginibacter sp.
GTTTGCGCTACTTTTTGTCCTACTTGCAAATAATTTACAATACGTTTGGCCAATGCTCCGGCAATTTGTTTCACTAAAATTTCGGTATTGCCTTTACGAATCACAACTGAATGTCGTTCGTTTTCGGTAGAAGATTTGGGATGCCAAGCCACCAAATATTTCCCTTTATGGTATTGATTATAAACCACTTCGCCACTTATTGGATTGCGGTTTACATGCACATTAGCCGGACTCATAAAAATAGATACTTGCAAACGTTTTTCTTTGAAGTACTCTACATCAACCGTTTCTTCTATAACCACCACTTTGCCATCTGCAGGGGCGATGATTAAATTGTCGTTGATGGTTAATTGTCTATTGGGAATTCT
Source organism: Ferruginibacter sp. (assembly GCA_049314655.1). Classification (GTDB taxonomy): domain Bacteria; phylum Bacteroidota; class Bacteroidia; order Chitinophagales; family Chitinophagaceae; genus Ferruginibacter. Next base: position 369 of record JBMOEQ010000309.1, read on the forward strand.
AAAAAAAGAAATCAAAAAAAGTAGTAACCCTAAACTTAATATAAAGATTAACCAAGCTAACCATGGTAATGATGCACTAAAGAAAAAGAACATAACAACATTTAGCGCACCAAAAATCATTGTTCCAATGGCAATACTTTTATAACCTTCCCGATGTATAGTCATGTTGATGATTTGAGCGACAAAAGTACTGTCTCAAACGCAAATAAGCACAGTTCCTTTACGAATATTGCTGAATTAAGGTAATCAATAGCCAAACAAATGGTATTGCAACGAGCAAAGAATCAAATCTATCCAAGAAACCACCATGGCCTGGCATAAAATTGCCACTATCCTTTACATTGGCCATACGCTTGAGTTTACTTTCAAACAAATCGCCTAAAGTACCAAAAAATGCAGCAAAAAGTGGGAGTCCAACGGCTAACCAAATATTGTGCATATCTAACACATACCAACTCAATAAGGCAACAACAATGATGGCTATTATTGCGCCACCCACTGTGCCTTCCCATGTTTTTTTGGGAGAAATTGGCGATAAGGGTGTTTTTCCAATCATCGAACCCACTAAATATGCCATGGTATCATTGATCCAAATAGAGCCAATTAATATGCATACTAAAATCAATCCTGCCTTGTCGCCCATAAAAAGCTCAGTTGTTGCTCTAATATCAATAAGCATGACAATTGGCATCGTGATATAAAACAAACCTCCTAATAGATAAGGCATAAATTGTTGCGGGTAGATTTTTTTAATCAGTTTCACAAACTCGTACCAAGCACCAAAATGAATAAGGGTAAACAAGGCTACAAAAGGCCAAAATCCGCCTAAAATACCTCCCAACATCACAATAACAAATATCAAAGCAGTTAAAGCCCGGGTTTTAAAAGTTGCAATATTTAATGCCATAAAGGGAAATTAAGTTGTAGGATGAGATGTAGCATTTGGGTTGGTTGGAGTAAATGGCCAGTCAGCATCATTTTTAGATTGCAACAATATTTCCTTACCAGGATCTACAATTTGTGGTTGATTTACTTTTTCAAATATCTTGAATAAGGCAACCAATGCAACAATACCTATCAAGCCTGTCCAAATAGGAAAATGGTCATCTATTTTAGAAGGATCAGTAAGTTCTCCCGGTTTGGTAGATATATACAATGCAATGATAGCTAAAGCATTATTGGTAAAATGGGCAATGATATTTAACCAAATATTTCCGGTTCTGTAATACATCCACCCTAACACAAAACCCAATGCAGCTCTACTTAAAAAACCCAAGTAAGAACCATGCACTGCGCTAAAAATAATTGAAGTAACCAAAATGGCAATGAACGGATTTTTAAACCAACGCGTAAATAAATTTTGAAAGCCTCCTCTAAAAAACAACTCTTCAAAAACTGCAGGCAAAAGGGCAATCATAATCAATGAAATCAATAAATCGCCAATACCATTCATTCTGGCTATTACCGAAACCTGTTTATTATAGGCCACTTCGGCTGCTTTAAAATCGGCTAACATTGCTTTTGGCCATGGGAATAAAGTTGTAATTTCTTGCAAAGCACCAACTAGTGGCAACGATGCTAACATAATTAATATAACAATGCCTATTTGCTTAATATTTACGGATTGATTGAATCCCAAATGTTTAAGGGTATTATTATGACAAAGTTTTGTGTATGCCAATGTTGGTAAACAAAACAGAAAAACGGTAGACAACAATTGCATAAATCTAAAAATTCCGGCATTTTGAGGAATCATCAACTTTTCAATAATGGCTTGGGCATCTTTTCCCATCAAATCAGAAAATTGAATTTTACCTAATAAGGGCAGAAAACTCAAAAAACCACCAATAATTAATCCAAATGCACAGAAAGCCAGTAAAATTCCTAGCTGCCCGGCATATGTAAATCGCTTTGAAGCATAATGCGCCATAGGTTAAGTTATAAGCCGTAAATTTACAGCCTAAAAACAAGATACCGTTCAATATTGTATATACGGCAGTAGAATTGGTTGGGGGGATTTTAGATAATACAATTCAAAAGCAAGTTTTATCAAAATATTACCTTCCATTGAACCAAAAATGAACTGGTTTTTGTTTTTATTTTACTTTAATCAATGAACATATATGGCTCAAATTGGCAATATCATACTTACCGAATTTCCTCTTCTCCTTGCTCCAATGGAAGATGTAAGCGACCCTCCTTTTAGAGCTGTATGCAAAGACAATGGCGCCGATTTGATGTATACCGAATTTATCAGCAGTGAAGGATTAATCAGAGACGCTATAAAAAGTCGTAAAAAGCTAGATATTTTCGATTACGAACGCCCAGTAGGTATTCAAATTTTTGGTGGCGATGAGGAAAGCTTATCCATGGCTGCTAAAATTGTAGAAGTTACCAATCCCGATTTATTAGATATTAATTTCGGTTGTCCGGTTAAAAAAGTAGCCATGAAAGGTGCTGGTGCCGGGGTTTTGAAAGATGTGGATTTAATGGTTCGTTTAACTGAAGCTGTTGTAAAATCTACCAGCTTACCGGTTACCGTAAAAACAAGATTGGGTTGGGATGATAACAATTTAAATATTGAAGAAGTTGCCGAACGATTACAAGATGTGGGTATTAAAGCTTTGGCCATTCATGGAAGAACTCGTGCGCAAATGTATAAAGGAGAAGCCGATTGGACGTTGATTGGAAAAGTGAAAAACAATCCACGTATCCATATTCCCATCTTTGGTAATGGCGATATAGATTCGGCCGAAAAAGCGGTTGCCTATAAAAATCGTTACGGCGTTGATGGTATTATGATTGGAAGAGCGGCTATTGGATATCCATGGATTTTTAATGAAATTAAACATTATGTAAAAACAGGTACACATTTACCTCCGCCTACTATTGAAGACAGGGTTATTGTATGTAAAAAACATTTACACAAATCTTACGAATGGAAAGGCCCTATTGTAGGTATCAATGAAATGCGCAGGCATTACGCTAATTATTTAAAAGGCTTACCGGGTATAAAAGACTACCGAAACAAATTGGTTACGCTTAAAACTGTAGAAGAGATTGATGCGGTGCTTGATGAAATAGAACAAAAATATACTGGATACAGCTTTGAGAAAACCCCTATTGAGCTGATTAACTATCACGAAAAATGTCCAATTAATTAATTCAAGGAGGCGTTTTAATCTT
>JBMOEQ010000310.1:0-3544 GCA_049314655.1 Ferruginibacter sp.
CCAATACGGCTACATCTTCTTCCTTATTGGCATTTTTAACCCCATCTGTCATCATAGTATTGCAAAACGGACAAGCAGCAGCAATTACCGAAGCGCCTGTTTCCAATGCTTCATTGCTTCTTTCTAAATTCACCCTGGTAGTACCGGCTTCTTCCTCTTTAAACATTTGTGCACCGCCTGCACCACAACATAAGCCATTGCTTTTGCAGCGCTTCATTTCAATGAGTTCTGCATCCAATGCTTCTAATACTTTTCTTGGTGCTTCGTAAATATCATTGGCACGGCCTAAATAACAACTGTCGTGATAAGTGATTTTTTTGCCTACAAAACTGCCGCCTTCTTTTAAAACGATTTTACCCTCATCAATTAATTGTTGAATGAAAGTGGCATGATGAATCACTTCGTAATGGCCACCTAATTCGGGATACTCATTTTTTAATGTATTAAAGCAATGCGGACAAACCGTTACAATTTTCTTTATATCATAGCCATTTAATATTTGAATATTTTGATAGGCCATCATTTGAAACATAAACTCATTGCCTGCTCTTCTGGCGGGGTCGCCGGTACACATTTCTTCTTTACCTAATATAGCGTAATTAACGCCTACTTTATTGAGAATACTTACAAATGCTTTGGTGATTTTTTGTGCTCTTTGGTCGAAACTACCTGCACATCCTACCCAAAACAATACATCTGGATTTTCACCATTGGCCATCATTTCGGCCATTACAGGAACATGCATCATACGATTAATTTGTAGACAACAAATGTAATTAATTGTTGCAAGTTTTCATTATCGTGTTTAGTATACCTTAATGCAGTAATTTTGCAACCTTAATAATGATGTGAAAAAGATAATTCTACATATATCCAATTGGGAAGCTTGGCCATTTAAGTTACTATACACACCAATATCTTTATTCTGGTTATGGTATATCATAAAATCTCGTGCCATTTGGTTTTTTACTCCCAGTAACCCTAAACTTACTTTTGGTGGCATGGAGGGAGAACCCAAAAAGGAGATGTACGATTTACTTCCTGAAGGTTCTTTTCCTACTACTGTTAATATTTTACCTGGTGAACCCATTCATCTTGTTGAAAATAAAATTAAACAAGCCGGTTTATCCTATCCATTTATTGTGAAGCCTGAAGTGGGTGGACAAGGCATTTTATTTCGTGTTATTGAAAGTGAAGTCGATTTAAAGCATTATCATACTTTAATGCCATGGGAATATATGGCACAAGCATTAATTACTTTTCCCATGGAAGTGAGTGTTTTTTACATACGACATCCGCAATCACCTAAAGGCATGGTTACGGGTTTTTTACATAAGATTCCTCTACAAGTAACCGGTGATGGTGTTCATACTTTGGCCGAATTGGTGGCCATGCATCCCAAAGGCGAAAAAAGGGTAGAAGAAATGCGTATTAAACATGAAGCGCATTGGAATAGGATATTAAATCAAGGCGAAAAATATATGTTGAGTTATGCGGCGAATCATAACCGTGGCGCACGTTTTGTAGATTTAAAAGCACATATTGATGATGAATTGGTTGCCGTTTTTGATAAAATCAGTTTAAGCATCAATGATTTTTTCTATGGCAGATACGATATTATGTGTACCAACGTAGAAGATTTAAAAGCCGGAAAAAATTTTACCATTTTAGAATACAATGGATGTGGTGCCGAGCCCAATCATTTTTACGATACTGGATATACTTTGCTAGGTGCTTATAAAGAAATTTTAAAACATTGGCGAGCTTTGTATGAAATTTCAGCTTATAATGCAAAGCAAGGCATTCAACCTTGGCCAACACAAAAGGGACGAAAATTCTTGAAATATACCCGTGATTTAATGGCTGAAATGAAAGCGGTTGATTTAAAAATAGGGTAGTAATATTATGCAATTCCTCCTTATAAGTACATTTTTTAAACATTAACTTGCTTCCCTGCGTTTATAATCTTAATTTCAAACCCATATCGCTTTCAACTTTTCACCTTATTTATGAAACACCTTTACATTGTTCTTTTTTTACTTTCAGGAATGTTTGTTTCTGTTGCACAAAATAAACTGGTGCCCACAGATGCTGGAAGTAAAGTACATTTTGTGATAAAGAACTTTGCCATAAATACCGGAGGCGATTTTAAAGGACTTCAAGGCAGTATTATCTTTAATCCAAACGACTTGCAGCATACTTCATTTGATGTGTCTGTTGAGGCTTCTACAATCGATACCGATAGCGAAATGCGAGATGAGCATTTAAAAGAAGACGAATATTTTGATGTTACGCGTTTTCCTAAAATTTCCATTAAGAGTACTCAAATTGTACATTCCAGCAAAGCAGGCAGATATTATTTCTTTGGAACCTTAACCATAAAAGGAATCAGCAAAGCCATTGAATTTGGGTTTTCTGCAACCCCTAAAACTGAAGGATTATTATTTGAAGGTGAGTTTAACATCAATCGTAGAGATTTTAACGTTGGTGAAAAAAGTATTTCCCTCAATGATAATGTGAAAATCAGTTTATCGATTATGGGGAAAAATGCTCAATAATAAGTTCAGTGTATTTCCTCAACGGGCTGTAGTATATTTGCCCAATGCCCAAATTTATAAGAATTTTTTTCTGGGGACTTTTTATTAGTTTCCTTGGCTCCTTGCCTTTAGGTACACTTAATGTAGCCGCTATGCAAATTGGCATACAAGAAAGTATTGTCAATGCATTATGGTTTTCCTTTGGTAGTTTATTGGTTGAAATGGTTTATGTACGCCTTTCTTTAGTAGGTATAGATTGGGTACGCAAACAAAAGCGATTGATGAAAATAATGGAATGGATAACCTTGGCCATTATTGTTGCGCTTGCCGTTGGCAGTTTTGTTGCTGCTGCAAAAGGCAATGGCGACACCAAAAATGTTTTACTCAACAACAATATGCATCGGTTTTTATTGGGCATGTTTATGTCGGCCATTAATCCTGTACAAATTCCATTTTGGTTTGGCTGGAGCACCGTTTTATTTAGCAAAAAAATATTAGATCCTATCCCTAGTCAGTATAATATTTACATAGTTGGTATTGGTATTGGAACCTTAATGGGCAATGCTTTGTTTATTTTTGGAGGTAGATGGCTGATTGATAGAATTGCCAATAGTCAGCAATACTTAAATTGGGTAATTGGGGGCATATTTGCTTTAACTGCAATCATTCAATTGATTAAAATGTTGCTTCATAAAGATGGTATCAGTAAATTTCAAGAAAAGCCCTCTTCATGAAAAAATGGTTGAATGTTTTTAGTCCGGCTGTACTCTCTTTATTAATGTTGCTCGTTATCATCACAGCCGCCTTATTGGAAATGAAGCATTCTGATGGCTGGAGTTTTTTAGCCGTGATTATATTTTTACCCTATGCCTTGTTCCTAATTGCCACCATCATTTTCATGCGCTTTAGATTTAAGCAAGATGTGAAAAAAATATGGATGTATGAATCAATTTTGTTGGTATTAATGGTCGCTTTTTTCTTCTTTCAAATTAATAACAAATAAACAT
>JBMOEQ010000311.1:0-3516 GCA_049314655.1 Ferruginibacter sp.
CTGTTGAAGAACTTACTGCTGAAATGGGGGCCTCATATTTAAAATCCTATGCCGGAATCCCCATTGAACAGCTTGAGAATAATGCTTCATATATAAAATCATGGCTTGAACGATTAAAAAACGATAGAAATGCTGCCGCTTTTAATGAGGTAGATTTTATGATTGGTAAAATTAAAAGCAGGGTTCGGTTTTCAACTTCCGAAAGTATTTTTAATGAAGGCCTTCATAATTTTTTATTGGAAACAAAATCTTCCTTACACGAAATTGGTAGTACTTTAAACAAAAACTATTTCGCTTACCTCTAATGCTTATAAAATAGAAAAATACTTATGCCCCGTTTTATTATACATCATGTTACCAAATACACTTATGCCGAACCGGTGAAAGATAGCGCCAATCAAATTATGCTATTTCCGGTGAAAGATCATTTGCAAGAAGTTCAACAGCATCATTTATCCATAACAGGAAATCCTAAAGTAGAAATTTTTAAAGATTATTATGGAAACGAAATGGGCGCATTTACCAATATTGCACCGCATAAAGAATTACGTATAGATTCAACAATAACCATTGTAACCAAGCCGGTTGTTTTACCAGTTGATGATGCACCAATAGATAGTCAATGGAAACATTTAGAAGAAATTAGGTTCATGGTGCCTTTTATTGATTTCTTAAAACAAGAAAGATTTGATGCCATTGCTGAAGTACAAAGTATTGCTGCACCAACACAATTACACAACAAAACCGTTTACCAAGCAGCCATTGAATTGAATAGCTATGTGTACGAAAATTTTAAATACATCAAAGGCATTACAAGCATAGAAACTACACTCGATGAAATTTGGAAATTAGGCGCAGGTGTTTGTCAGGATTTTGCACATATCCTTTTAGTGATGTTGCGCATGTTACACATTCCTGCACGGTATGTAAGCGGGTATGTTTGTCCACACGATCATAACCTCCGTGGCGAAGGCGCAACACATGCCTGGGTAGAAGCCTATATTCCTTTTTATGGTTGGTTAGGATTAGACCCCACCAATAATTGTGTAGTAAGCGATTTACACGTTCGATTAGCCATTGGTAGAAGTTTCACCGATTGTTCTCCTGTAAAAGGTACGTATAAAGGCACCGCAAGGCAAACCCTTGAAGTAGGTGTTTCGGTTTCGCATGAAGACGGATTGGTGGCACAAGAAGTAGCTGCCATCCTTACGCCACAAACGGCACCTCCGCCATTAAAAGAAGGTGAAGAAAATTCTTACCACCGCTATATGCAAATGGTACAGCAACAACAATAATTAAACGCCTGCTGCATAAAATATAAAAGCCTGATTTCCTTTTGTATATATTTCAATAGAAAATATGGCACCATTTTGTTTGGTGATTGATAGTTTCTTTACCGGGGCAGGGGCATCCCAATTATAACGCTCTACAATTGTTTCATCCTCTGGATTATTATTCCCTGAAGAGGCAACAGGTAACGATGTTTTTTCTGTTATAAGATCGGGATATACAGCCATTAATCTTAATAATAAAAAGGCTTGCTCAGTAGAAAATTCTGGAAGAATATATAACGCCTCATTGCTTTCATAAAATACCGATTCCGTGTATTCCATTCCGTTATTAAAGAGTTGTTTAGTCATAGAATACCCATTGTCTTCAATATTAGTAGGCACATGTTTTTTTACTTGCAACGGCGCTGCAACTGGTTTGGCAATTTGAGCAAAATATTGTTTGAGGGTTTTAGTGCCTACTTTAGGAGGGGCAACCGGCAATAAATAACTGCTGATAACATAACCGGTTTTGTTTTTGTATTTAATTTTCCACCAATAACCGGTGTAACCATCAGCTACAATAGAAACCGGCACTTCATTATCCTTAACAGTTTCTACTTTTTGTGCATAAGGTATTTTGTCTATTACTTTACCATTTACCGAAGCTTCATCGCGTATGGATAAGCCTGCTTTAAATGCAGCAAAATAAGTTTTCTGACTCCAAGCACATGCGGTAACAAACGCTATGAATAATATGGACAAAACAATTTTTTTCATTGAAATAAAGTTGATCGGTGTATAAATGTTGGTGTAAATAATTAATCGGTTTCTATTGAAGATTCGGGCAATGTTGCTGTTTCGTAACCGCAATTGCCACATTGATATACATAATCGGGTGCAATAGCATAGCTCGAAAACATCCAAGTAAAAATAGCGGTTAGCCAATTGGTAACACCCGGTTTGGCGATATATGAAAACGCATTGGCACTACATTGCGGACAAGTAGCGTTTTTTCTATACGTTTCATCAAATTGTTCCAATAATATTTTTGCAGCAGCTTCATCTTCATTTTTGGCCACCAATTTTATTCCACCAATGGCATTGGTTAAAATAGGATCCATGGTTACCGTGTATTCATCTCTCAAATATGCTTCTACACCTGCCGCATGTAGTTTTGTTAAACAAATATTAGCCGTGAAATAATTATCAAATGTTTTAAGTATCACTAATTGATCAGACATGTAACTGTATTTTATCTTCCAAAATCATCGCCATATTTGGCCAAGTATTTTTCGAATTTTTTAATGAAGGCAATATTCTTTTTTTCAATTTCTGTTAAATCTTTTCTTACATCCGTAGATGCCGGAATGTACCAATCTTTATATTCAAACAAATCTCTCATGCTTTGCTTTTTAAAACAATAACCATGGCGAGCAAATATTTCATTGCGCATGATTTCCAATTCTTCCGGAATTAAATTATACACATCGTCTTCGGTTAAAATACGCGTAGACGCTTGTGGAAATTGTCCTACATCCTTTTTATAAACAAACTTTTCTTTTGTTAATGTAAAGGTTTTAGCAGTGGTAGATATTTTTTCATTGAATGGTTTCCATGTGCCCGATAAAGTTTCGGGTTGATTGGCTTGAATAGAAAAATCGAAAATGCCATCATGTGCGTCGGTACCGGGTTCTTTGGCATGAATAATATATGTAGCATCGGATTTTGTCCAAATGCCCGAAAATGGTCTATCATAACCTTTTACAATTGAACGACCTTCAACCGAATCTTTTGATACTTTAGTTAAACGCAAAGTAATTTTTGTATCCCCAAATGCACCTGCATAGGAACCAATGATGGGTATCAATTTGCTATCCGGAATAAGTTCGGCTGCGCTGTTGGCTACTTGTAAAGAAGAGGGAGACTGATTACAAGAACAAACGAATAAGACTATTAAATATGCAGCAAATTTTAAACGATTCATATACTTTTGTTTTACCTAATGTACAGTTTTGATACCAACATTCAAAAATATCGCCACAATTATAACATTAACCGTGTTGGCATTTTTCAGTTTTTTAATGTTGCGCCTCATTGTAGAATACCTTCCTTTAAAAACAGATATTGCTTTTTTACAACTCAAACAAGCTTATATCCATATAGATATTTGGTTGGTGGCATTTTTTATTCATGTATTTAGCAGCTTATTTGTATTATTTGCCGGCTTCACACAATTTTCTTCAGC
>JBMOEQ010000312.1:0-3432 GCA_049314655.1 Ferruginibacter sp.
TAGAGCATCGTGGAGACGAAATCACCCATCAAATATTTTTAGAGTTGAGTAAAAACTTCATTACTCCATTTGACCGCGAAGATATCCATTACCTTGCTTCTGCTATTGATGATGTTGCCGATTATATCCATGGGAGCACAAGCCGGATACTTTACTATAAAATTGATAATATTTCTGACCATATAAAGAAGCTGTCTGAGCTCATTATGCAAAGTACAAAAGAGCTTGAGAAGGCTGTTGTTGAGCTTAGAAACATGAAGAACCTACGTAAAATAACAGATGCTTGCGTTAGAATCAACAGCATTGAGAACCAGGCTGATTATGTGTTTGACACAGCAGTAGCGCAGTTATTTGAATTTGAATCAAATGCGATAGAATTAATCAAACAGAAAGAAGTGCTTGGTTCTTTGGAAACTGCCACAGATAAGTGCGAGGATGCTGCTAATGTAATTGAATCCATTATTGTCAAATACGCTTAAATATTGATTTAATCCGATTTGCATTGCAAAGGAGATTTATGATTCTTTGATTTTAACCCAACGTTTTCCAAAAAACCTATATGTCATTCATCATTATCATCATTGTTCTAGCGTTAGTATTCGACTATATTAATGGTTTTCATGATGCCGCCAATTCGATAGCAACAATAGTCTCAACAAAGGTACTAACTCCATTGCAGGCGGTTATTTGGGCGGCTTTCTTCAACTTTATAGCTTTTAGTATTTTTAAAGACCATGCGGTAGCCAATACCATAGGTAAGACAGTAAGAACCGAATTTGTAACACTTCCTGTTATTTTTAGTGGTTTGATTGCTGCAATAATTTGGAGTCTTCTTACTTGGTGGTATGGCATTCCATCATCGTCATCGCATACCTTAATTGGTGGATTTTCTGGTGCCGCCATATGCTATGCTTTGATCTCCCAAGGAGCTACACCTATTTTTCAGATTGTAGATAGTGACAAGATAACAAAAACAGTTTTGTTTATTTTCCTTGCCCCTTTAATTGGCATGGCGATTTCTATTTTCTTTGCATTGGTTACCATCAGTCGAGATACTTGGTTAAAATGTGCGATTTTAGTTGCCTCATCTGTAGGTATTTGGTTGCTATTTATTGATTTCCAAGAAAATAAGATCAACGAAAATATTGCGAAGTACTTTAATGTTGAAAAGTATCAATATGAGTATGATAAATTGTCCTATAACATTTCTAATAATGGCGATACTGCAACAATTACAAAGTTAGAAAACACTCATAAAAAAATTGAGAAGGCTCGAATGAGTGCAAATTCCTGCAAAGAATTTACTGGAAAGTATGAATTCGAAAGTGCCAGTGCTGTTGCTAACGAAATTATAAGTAATGTGAACATAAAGGAAATCGAGAAAATTAAGTTAAAGGATAAAATCCAGAGTTATTTCAAGGTAGATCAACATAAAATACTTGCCGAAAAAGACCCTTCCCAAAAAGCGGATTATGAATATGCACTCAAAAGTGCAAATTTAATGATACCGTATGCAAATCGATATCATGAATTAGGATTTGATGCTATGGTAGATTCAATGTTAAGTAAAGTGGTTTTGAACGGCAATGAAGTTGCTGAATTTAAGAAAAAAATCAAAGTAGATGTTAAAGCCGATCTAGCTAAAGAAATTGAGAAAGCAGATAATAAAATTCTACGTTATGGAATTATAGGAATGCTTGGATTGTTCATTTTTGCTTTTATCTATAATGAAAAGATGAATGAGCCCAAAGTTAGCCGTACAGCAAACATGTTCAAAAGATTACAGCTGGTGTCATCTGCTGCATTTAGTATTGGACATGGCGGTAACGACGCTCAAAAGGTTATGGGCATTATTTCAGTGGCATTTGTTGCTAATGGTACAATTCCTGACATTAAATCAATGCCTGAATGGGTTCCGCTGGCATGTTATACCGCAATTAGTTTAGGCACCTTGAGTGGGGGGTGGAGAATTGTAAAAACCATGGGAACCAAAATCACGAAAGTGACTCCTTTAGAAGGCGTATGTGCTGAAACTGCAGGAGCAACTAATCTGTTCTTAACAGAACAAATGGGAATTCCTGTTTCAACAACACATACTATCACCGGCTCTATAATGGGAGTGGGCGCAACTCGTCGCTTAAGCGCTGTAAGGTGGGGTGTTACTTACCAGTTACTTTGGGCTTGGATATTAACTATTCCTATTTCAGCATTGTTAGCTGCGTTGATTTATTTTATAGTGCACTTTTTTGTATAGCTAATTTAGTACAGCATAAAAAGTCAAAAAGGAGTTTCGGTTTTCGAAACTCCTTTTTGTACATTAATCGATATATTTACATGTTCGACTTTATGACCTCGTCACTTTTCTTGACTTTGTCCATAAAGGTTTTCGCCGGTTTAAATTTGGGGATGAAATGCTCCTCAATTACCATGGCCGTGTTTTTTGAAATGTTACGTGCTATTTTTTTTGCACGTTTTTTAAGAATAAAGCTCCCAAACCCTCTAAAATAGATATTTTTGCCATCAATCATATTGCTTTTAATTTGTTTCAGAAAAACTTCAATTGTATTCTGAACGTCGGTTTTGTCAAGATTTGTCTTAGAAACAACCTCATTGACGATGTCGGCTTTGGTCATATAACTTGTAGTTAGATAAATACAAATATTGTAATGTAAAGTCATATAAACAATTATTTTTTTAAAATAACGAATATTTTTTGAAGAATATACATAACTTACTGATTACATGGTACTTAAAAAATCTAAGGGCACTTCCTTGGCGTGAAACCACCAATCCATATAAAATATGGCTTTCAGAAATTATTTTGCAACAAACCAGGGTGGATCAGGGATTGCCCTATTATCATCGTTTCATTGGTCAATACCCTACAATTTCCGATTTAGCCAACGCGCCCGACGATGAGGTGATGAAGCTATGGCAAGGCCTTGGCTATTATAGCCGGGCTAAAAACCTGCTTCATACTGCCAGAATAATTGCCACAGAATACCATGGGGTTTTTCCGACTACGTTCGAATTGATAAAACAAATGAAGGGCATCGGCGATTATACTGCCGCGGCAATAGCTAGCTTTGCTTTTAATGTAAAACAGCCCGTTTTAGATGGAAATGTGTACCGATTTATTACCAGACTTTATGGCATTGAAACGCCTATAGACAAAAAAGAAACTCGAAAAGCAGTGATGGAGGTGCTACTTCATTTGATGGATGAAACGCAAAAACCCGCAGTCCTAAATCAGGCGTTGATGGAATTTGGAGCACTTCAATGTACACCGAAGAAACCGAAATGTGAAGCGTGTCCGTTTGTTCAAGATTGTTTTGCCATTAAGGAAAATAAAGTTGGCATACTTCCCATGAAAGGAAAACCAATAAAAATAAGAGACCGCTATTTAAATTATTTTGTTTTTATAACGCCCGA
>JBMOEQ010000313.1:0-3366 GCA_049314655.1 Ferruginibacter sp.
GAAAGAACAATACAATAGGTATACTTTATACAAATGGTATCTCCTTAAAACAAGTGGTTACGATGCCACTTTGAAACTGAATGAAAACAAGCTGTTGTTGTACATCCAATCGGATGAAAACATTTACGAAATTCCCTATTACTTATACAATGGGAAACAGTATGTATGTTTAAATTTTCACGATTATCCCGGATTGGATTTACAACAAGTAAAATTTAATCTCGTAAACCTGGCTAACCTCGAAGGTGGCAACCCTTTTTCTTACAAGATAAACCAATTGCCAAATTTCGAAAAAAGCAAGTACACCGAAAAAATGGTCCAATTTGAATATGGTAATTCGCAGTATCAATTCAATTTGAAAGTAAATCCAGAAATTCAACAAATTTTTGCAAACTATCCCATTGTAGATTATGAAGCCAATTTCAATATCCCATTAAGCAATGAATTGTATCAATCGCTCATTCCAATTTTAAAGAAAAATACAGCAGGATTAACTACTGAAAAAGGTGTAGAATACTTAATGCGTTTTACCCGCTATGCTTTTTTATTTAAGAGTGATACCGAACAGTTTGGAAAAGAAAAAAGGCTTACCCCCGAACAAACGTTGATCTATGGAGAAAGTGATTGTGAAGATAGAGCAGCCTTATTTTATTATTTAGTAAAGGAATTGTATAATTTACCGATGTTGGTATTATCCTATCCTCGACATGTAACCATTGCCGTTAAATTTGATAAAGCTATCGGTCGCCCGCTGTTATATAAAGGAGAAGCGTATAGTATTTGTGAACCTACACCACAGAAGAAGGATTTAAAAATAGGACAAATGATTCCCGCCTTAAGAGATGTTCCTTACGAAGTGGTTTGCACTTATACGCCGGTATTTCAGAAATAAAATTTATACAACTCTTATTCGTTAAGGCATTATTTCTTTCATACGCCATTGGTTGAGGAGTAATTCTAAAGATTGGGCATAAGGGAAGAAGTAAAAGGACCCATCCTTAATCCAATACATAAATCGGCATTGACTTTCTTTCCCGGAAGAAAAATAAATAGTTTGAAAAATCTTGCCTTTACTAAAACACCAAATTTTACCTTCAATTCTACAATTGCGTTTTTGGTCTTCACGCGTATAAGCAGTATTTAAAGATTGTTGTAATAAACGAATGGTAAAACTGTCTACAATGGAAACTTGTGTATAAAATCGAGTATACCTTAATGAGTCGGGGCCATAAGGATCTGTAAAATGTACTAATACAATACTATCCATTGAAAGAAGCATTGAATCTAATTGTAATCCGGTTGTACTGCTTTTTAAAGTAGACGGGTTTTCAATGGGCGTTTTTCCCTTGGTGTTACAACACGATAAAGCAATTACAATTAAGAAAAGAAAAGTATACTTCATGGCACTAAAATAAGAAAACCGCTTCTTTAGTAAGAAGCGGTTTTAATTATATTGAAAAAATACTAGTAAACATTTGTTTGTGGTGTAAAGCTCGTCCAACCGGTTGCCCAATTGGTTGTTCCTATTGCACCAACGTAAGTAGTTACTGTAAATGCAGCTGGCATTCCAAAAAAGCTAGCTCCACTCAAGGCAACGCTACCTGCTTTTGGTTGAAAATTAGGAGCAGTTAAACTGAAAGGATTTTCTAAGTTGATATCTGTAAAAGCAGCATATGATTTACAACTATCCGCACCTTCTGCCTTTGTTTTTACAGCAGCTGCAGTAGTTAATGTTGTGCTGCCCACTTTGTAATTTTCAAGTACACTATGTACCAAATTATGACGGAAACGAGATCTTCCATCTAAATAAGCTGATGCAGTAGAATCGCTTTCAAATTGAAAACCAGCTTTAGCATAGCCCATTAAAATTGAATTATTTAAAAGGAAATGTGTAGAGCGACGGAAACGTGTATTAAAATTATGATTGGCTAAAGTTCCGGCAGCACCGTTAGGTCCACAAAATGTAAAGTTGCTCATTTGCGGGCGTGTACGCGGAGTTGCCACTGTACCTGTTCCATCATTATCGCACTCAATACCATTACCAGCATCACCACCATCTACAAATAATGGATCGCGTAATGAAATACCAAATTGTAAGCGACCAACATAACCAAAATCAAAATCAAAATCATCATCAGCAGTTGCAAATGCAATGATGTTTTTTAAATTTACTGTACCACCAAACATTTCATATGCATCATCATTACCATAAGAAACTTGAATATTTTCAATCGTTGTTCCACTTCCTACACCACCTAAAGTTAATCCGTTAATTTCTGAATTTGGATCGGCAGCGATACCGGCAAACTCAATACGTACATATTTTAAAGAACCACTATTATCAGCTACTACAGCACCGCCGTATTCGCTATTGATTCCACCTTCGATAATTGGAGTTGTGCTTCTATTGGTAGGCGCGTTTCCTAACATTACAATACCACCCCAATCACCGGGCTTACGAAAACCTGGTGCCTTGCCTGAAGTAAAAACAATAGGTTCTGATGCAGTACCTTCTGCAAATAAGCGAGAATTTTTTTCAATAATTAAAGCGCCTTTTTGAATGGTATCACTTACGATAATTGAACCTGCAGCAAAACGAATGGTTGCACGATTGTTTACATAAACATATCCTTTAAGGGTATATTTTCCCTTTGGTAATTCAACTACTTCATTTACTACACCGGTAATGATTTTGCTAGAAATGATACGATCTTGCAAAGTACCAGTACCTGTTGTACCTCCATTGTTAATGACAGAATCATCAATATTAACCTTTACGCAACTGGTAAAGATTGTTGAGATTACGAATAAGAAAGCGAATGCTTTTTTCATGATAAACGTATTGTTTTGTAAAAAGTTATTGGTTTATTTTAAATCGAAATTGTAGTTGAAGCCGATGGAAATTGTAGTACCCGGTTTATACGTAGTAAAATACTTATCGGTTGATGCGTTATAGTTATTTTTTGTATCTCTATTTTCGTATGCAGCAACACGCTGGTTAAACAAATCGCTTAATGTAATGCGTACTTCACCTCTTTTCTTCATCACTTTTTGACTAATTTGAAAATCAACTAAATCACGAGGTTTTTCAAAAATATTTCCAAAATCTTCATTCCCTACAAGGGTTAGGCGACTTCCAATTCTGTTGTATAAAAGAGAAATGTTTGTTCCTTTTTTGCCATCGTATTGAAAACCTGCATTGATTAAATAAGGCGATTGACCTTGTAAAGGACGATTGGTTGAAGGAAGTTTATTGCCCGATGCATCGAGGTTACCTAAACTCACTTCAGAAAAAATTACTGAAGCATTTCCATTGAAATATAAATTTTCTAACCAAGTTTTATCGCTTGCAAGGAAGGATAAGCT
>JBMOEQ010000314.1:0-3359 GCA_049314655.1 Ferruginibacter sp.
GTCAATAGGTTGTTCAATAGACAATGTTAAACCTAAAGATTTCCAATTTTAAAGTCTTTAATATAATCTTTCTCTATTTTCAGATTAAAAAGCAAGAAGGCAAGATCTACGGTCAAGCTGACGCTTTGCAGCGGAGGCAAATAATCAATGCCTTCATTGAAATAAAGAAAAAAAATGTGATGCGTTTGATAGATGATAAATCTATTATTGATGTAATTCTTAAAGTTGCTGGTTATACGTATGGGCCATTATTAGGCTTATTTGCTTTTGGCATTCTTACGCATAGAAAAATAAAAGATCGCTATGCATTGATTGTTTGTTTATTAGCGCCGGTAGTAATTTTTGGGCTCGATTTAATCAACAATCCGGAGTGGTTTGTAAAACGTTTTGAACTCAGTAGTGCAGTGGCCGATGAATTGAAATCTATTTCAGCAACTGTATTTGGCGGATTTAAAATGGGAATAGAAATTTTAATATTAAATGGCTTGGTTACCTTCTTTGGATTATGGCTAATTTCGGCGCCCGATCAAAAACGCGAACTCACAAAAGAAGCTCAAACAGACGAAATTTTGGAGTAATTTTTTGATGGCATTATTGTTGTAATATTTGAGTTATGATACCATTGGTAGATTTATTGGCAGAAAATTATGCAGCTTCTATAACTGCAGCCGATGATATATTGTTACAAGAATTGGCCAACTATACCCAACAGCACCATCCCCATGCTCATATGCTTAGTGGATCAGTACAGGGGCAATTTTTGCAACTATTGAGTAAACTTGTACAGCCTAAAAATATTCTTGAAGTAGGAACTTTTACCGGTTACAGTGCTTTATGTTTGGCTGCAGGTTTACAACAAGAGGGCTCTTTACATACCATTGAATTAAGGGAGGCAGACGCTACTACAGCACAAGGCTTTTTTAATCGATCTGCATACAAAGAACAAATTGTATTACACCGGGGAAATGCCGTTGATATTATACCGCAATTAAATTTTAACTGGGATTTGGTATTTCTGGATGCAGATAAAACAGGGTATATTGACTATTACGAATTAATTTTGCCGGCACTGAGAACAAATGGTTTAATCATTGCCGATAATGTGCTGTTTCATGGAGAAGTGTTAAAAACGCCATTAAGTGGAAAAAATGCAATAGCCATCGATGCATTTAATCAGCATGTAAAGCATGATGACCGAACAGAGCAGGTATTGTTAACCGTAAGGGATGGTTTGCTGCTCATAAGGAAAAAATAAATTGTTGATTTAGGAAAAGAGAAAATACATGAAGAAATTATTACAACATCTAGGAGTTACAGTGTTTTGTTTAACGGCTTTAACTACTATGGCACAAGAGCGCATGACCCCCGCCGAATATATTGAACAATATAAAGATTTGGCGATACGTGAAATGAAAAGAATGGGCGTGCCTGCCGCTATTAAATTAGCGCAGGGTATTTTAGAAACAGAAGCTGGTAATAGTCCGCTCCTTCAAAAATCCAATAACCATTTTGGCATTAAATGTAAAAATACTTGGACGGGTGAAGGCGTTAGTCATGATGATGATGCGCCCGGCGAATGTTTTAGAACCTATAAAGATGCCGAAGCTTCTTATCGCGATCACAGTAATTTTTTAAGAGGAAACAGTAGATATGGTTTTTTATTCGATTTAGATCCGGCCGATTATAAAGGTTGGTCATATGGATTAAAAAAAGCGGGATATGCAACCAATCCTAAGTATCCCGAAATCTTAATTAGAAATATTGAGCAATACAATTTGCAGCAATATTCTTTGGAAGCAGTGAATGATGTGCCTAAAAGAGAAAAGGGGGTTTATGAAGATGATAAAGAAATACCGGCACCTCCACTAAAAGAAGAACAAATCAACGACCAATGGCTTGATAATAATTCGGTGGTAGATAAACCAGATGCACGTTTAACTGTGAACGGTATTAAATGCATTTTGGCACCTAAAGGAGCATCTTTATTGGTTATTGCAACCCGAAATAATATCAATTTATCAAAATTGCTGCAATACAACGATTTTAGTGAGGATGGACTTTTGGCAAAAGAACAGTACATTTTCTTAGATAAAAAGTCAAAAACTGGTTCTATTCCAACCTGTTTGGTTTTGCCAAAAGAAACCGTACACGATATAGCCCAGAAATACGGTATACAGCTTCAATACCTGTTAGATTATAATAATTTAACAGAAGGGGCAATACTTCAGCCCGGTTCACGTTTGTTATTAAAACCGGAAGGGAAAAAAGTTACAACAACGGCAAATACACCTGCTGTGGCACAGAAAATTCATATTGTACAAGCCAAAGAAGGCCTTTACGCTATTTCAAAGAAGTATGGTATTTCTGTTGAAACGTTGAAAACAATGAATAATTTGCAAACCGATAGCTTAAGCATTGGCCAACAGCTTATCATTGAAAAGTAACTTTTAACCTTTTAACTCTATTGTATGTCAGTCATTCAAGTTTTAGATAAAAAATTTAAACCCTTTATAAAGGCAGAAACGATTGACCAACGTATTGGTGAATTGGCTGCCGCAATTAATGAAGATTATGCAGGCAAGCGCCCATTAATCATCGCAATTTTAAATGGATCTTTCATGTTTGCATCCGACTTGTTTAAAAAAATCACCATTGATGTGGAGGTTTGTTTTATCAAGTTGGCATCCTATAAGGGCACAAGATCTACCGGAAATGTGATTACTTCAATTGGTTTAGATGAACCATTACAAGGTAGGCACGTTATTGTTTTAGAAGATATTGTGGATACTGGTAATACCCTTAATAAATTTTTACCCCAATTGGTTAGTCAGCAATTGGGCTCATTGAAAATTGCGGCTTTATTGCATAAACCGGAAGCATTAGAACACCCTATAACCATTGATTATCTTGGTTTTAGTGTGCCTAACATCTTTTTGTTAGGGTATGGATTAGATTATGATGGGTTGGCCCGTAATCTTCCGGAAATTTATCAGCTTATTGAAGAATAGCTGAAAAATGATGCAGGCGTATTAATTTTTTGTATATTTAAAATGCCTATATAATCAACGTACATTGAAAAACCTCTTATCGATATTGCTATGTCTGATGGGCATCTTAGATGTTCAAGCACAGTATTATTTGCGTGGAGAAATCAAAGATGAACGTAACGAGCCTATCCAAAATGCTCGTATCAACCTTCAGTCAGACAAATTATTATACTATTCCGGAACCTCCGGTGGCTTTGGCATACCTAGTGGAAGAAGGTTAGATTCGCTTACAATTAATGCCGAAGGGTACGAAAGTCAATCGGTTCAAATAGATGCCAATGTTTTTTTAACCATCACTTTAAAAGCCCATTC
>JBMOEQ010000315.1:0-3351 GCA_049314655.1 Ferruginibacter sp.
TTAGCAAATATTACTTTAAATGTTATTTCGGCACATATCAATGCACTCGTTGGGGTGGCTAAAAAAGGGGCAATACTTGTTTTTAGTGGTTTTTTATATACAGATGAGGCAAAAATTTCGGCAGTATTAAATCAAGCCGGACTAACCGTGCAATCTATTCAACGTAGGGGAGATTGGTTAACGGCTGCTGCGATATATTAATATTTCGTCATAAGCAAGGCAATTGTGCATATTAATTTAATGTTAACACGAACAAAATGCCTTATATTTGTTGCTCAACTCAATTAGAAACATGAAGGAATTACTGCTCATAATTCTTGCATATTTATTAGGTTCAATACCAACCGCACTAATTGTCAGCAAAACTTTTTTTGGTGTTGATATCCGCGACTACGGCAGTGGCAACATGGGCGCAACCAATACTTTCAGGGTTTTGGGCTCAAAATACGGCACTTTAGTTATGGTATTTGATATACTGAAAGGCATGGCTGCCGTGGGTTTATTTAACTTTCTTCCCCATTATATCAGTGATGAATGGGATAGAACCAATTTAATGGTTGGTTTAGGTTTGGCTGCAGTTATTGGTCATGTTTTCCCCATTTTTGCACAGTTTAGAGGTGGTAAAGGTGTGGCTACTTTATTTGGAATGATATTGGCGGTTCAACCTATTATTGCTTTAAGTTGTGTAGGGGTATTTTTAATGGTTTTATTTTTTACCAGATACGTTTCACTCAGTTCAATATTAGCAGGTATAGCACTGCCGATATGCGTTCTATGGATTTGGAATGATGATGTTCCTGTTTATAGAATATTTGCAGTTTTGGTTGCCGGTTTAATTATTCTTACCCATCAAAAGAATATCATTAAGATATTAAGAGGAAGCGAAAATCGAGTGCCTATCCTTAAATACCGCGATCGTCGCAAGGCTAAAAGAAAATAGAACTTCATTGCAACGGTTTTTCTTTTTTAGAAATCTTCATTTTATCGATTTTAACATTTTGACCGAGTAGGTTTGGTATGGCTATTGATTTATATCACGTAAAGTATTTTATATGTTTAAGAAGTTATTTTATCTAACTGTAGTTACTGTTTTAATTATTACAGCTTGTACAAGAAATGCCGTAACCGGAAGAAAACAATTGAGTTTACTGCCCGAAAGTAAATTGCAAGAAATGGCAGTTACCGAATACCGTACCTTTTTAACCCAAAATAAAGTTGTAGCAGCTACAGCCAATAAAGATGCAGAAATGGTGCGTAGGGTAGGTAATAGAATTGCAACTGCAATTACCCAATACTATACCCAACAAGGCAAGGGCGATATTTTAAAAGGCTATCAATGGGAGTTTAACTTGGTAGATAGCAAAGATGTAAATGCTTGGTGTATGCCGGGTGGGAAAGTGGTTGTGTATACCGGATTGCTCCCCATTACACAAAATGAGGCGGCATTGGCCGTTGTATTAGGACATGAAATTACGCATGCTGTTGCTTATCATGGAAACGAGCGGATGAGCCAAACAATGTTGGCACAAGGTTTAGGTGTTGCCGGTGATGTTTTAACGAGTGGTAACCAAAAAGTAAATGGCATTTTTAATGCAACATATGGTGCAGGAGCACAGGTTGGCGTATTGCTCCCCAATTCAAGAAAGCAAGAATATGAAGCCGATCATTTTGGATTATTGTTTGCGGCAATGGCCGGATATAACCCAAGAGAAGCTGTTCCATTTTGGCAAAGGATGGCTAAGGCAGGTGGCGCAAAACCTCCTGAATTTTTAGCAACTCACCCTGCAGATGACAATAGAATTGCTAAATTAGAAAGCTATATGAATGAAGCATTACAATATTACAAACCTGTAAGTAAGTAATTGTAATTCAATTATTTATTGTTATTGAATGTAATTTATATACAAGAGAAAGCTAGGGTTTCTAATTGCCATTTAAATACTTTTATTTATTGATTTTTGTTGAACTTTTGCCCAGTTTTCGAGGAAATGTGGTATTTTTTTCGTTACTTTTGCAATCTTTTTTAAACTAACTACATGGAAGTACTTGCACTGTCACTAACTGTCATTGATAGAATTCATTTGAAAGATGAGAAAAACTTGCTCGTACAAGGTTTACCCTCAACCATCGAAAAACAATTTGCCAAACTATCATTTGCTAAAAATGTAACGCCTTTATTGCGGGCAAGGAAAATTGATTTTGCATTAATTTTTGCAATCAACCATAAGCAACTTAAAGATATTTTAAGTGATGTTATCCCAGCTTTACATCAAGAGGCTAAACTTTGGATTTCTTACCCAAAAGTTGCGTCTAAAATTGTGAGCGATTTATCGAGAGAATGTAAATGGGATTGTTTAGCACAATATAATTTTGAACCTGCAAATAATGTAACCCTCGATCATGTTTGGTGTGCAGTTCAATTTGTAAGAAAAGCAAATGCTACGCCTATTATACCTGTAAATATTCCTTTTGCTGCTATAGTAGAGAAATCTGAAGAACTCTTGAATTTACCTGAAGATTTCCAAAAGGTTTTGGGTAAAAACAAAAAAGCAAAATCCTTCTTCAACGAATTACCCATTCATAACCGTAAAGAATATTTACAATGGGTTACTAGTGCACGCAAAAACGAAACTCGAGTAGCTCGTATAGAATCGTCTATGGAGAAACTTGAAAGTGGTAAAAAAACGCCTGTAGAAAAGTAGTTGAAACTCTTTTATGCTGTTTCTTGAAATGTAAATCTTTTGGCCAACCAACTTTCTTTTACCGGTATTAGCCATTCTTCCATTAACGCCTTTTTATTCAATACGGTATTATTGAAATATAAGGTATTGCCTGTTATGAACCCATTTTCTATGGCATAACCTACTTGTGATAAGGGCAAAATTTCAATTTTATCTTTTATCATAAAAGCTAAAGATTGACGATCGAATAAATTTACCTGAAACTTTTGTTCAATTTCTTTAATCAACCGTACCGAACTGTCAGTACTACATCCACCTACAGTAGCTTCAGTTTCATCAGCCATCAATACAATAAACCTTCCAAAAAATATATTGGCATATCCTTTCACGGGTGCACCGTGGCTTTTCCATGATTGAATAAAGTCATCCAACATAGGCTCTATTTCTAAAGCTTCACTTAAAAAGAATAATCTACTGCATTGATAAATCCAAACTTTAGATTGATCATTAAAATCGGCCGGAATATGTTCTTGAATCTGAAAAGACATCTGTTTACTTTATTAAATGAATCAATAAATGTTGATTACATACTTTGTGCAATCAACTCTGCTATATCCAATACGGCTACATCTTCTTCCTTATTGGCATTTTTAACCCCATCTGTCATCAT
>JBMOEQ010000316.1:0-3276 GCA_049314655.1 Ferruginibacter sp.
AAAACTTAGGGCTTTATTGCATATTCAAAAATTTGTAGAAGATCCCGAAGGTGGTGAAAATGGGGGGGGCTTTACGGGCGGCAACTTTAGGCCTATTAAACCGGATGAACAAGGTGGCGGTGATGCAAAATTATTCATACAAAAAGGAAGCAAAATGAATGATAGTAATTTTAATGCCGATGTTCCATTTTAAAAATAAATTTGATTTTTTTTATAAAAGGCTTTCGAAAGATTGCCTTTTTTATTTTATAGAATCTATCTGCAACTACCTAGATTTAGTTAAGTTTGGTGATATGAAATTATGGTTCCATTTATTGTTGTGTTTTCCATTGATTGCTTTTGGGCAGCAGGCGCAAAGGCCTTCATTGAATCCAATCATTTTTGTGCATGGCTTTTTAGCCAGTGGCGATACTTGGGCACATCAACTTATACGATTTAAACAAAAGGGTTATTATACTAATCAATTGTATGTGTTGGATTGGAATACTACCGGCGACAGAAAAGTAGCAGAAAGTAAATTGTTGCTTTTAATTCAACATGCCTTACAGCAAACAGGGGCATCCAAAGTAGATTTAGTGGGGCATTCGGCGGGAGGAAGTTTATGTTACAGTGTTTTAAAAGATAGTTTGATAGCTGCAAAAGTGGGGCATTATGTACACGTTGGAAGTAATAAGATAAAATCACCGGCAGGCAATGCCCTGCAAATTCCAACACTCAATATTTATAGTGATGATGATAAAGTATTGGGTGGCTCGGATGTAATAGGTGCTACCAATATACATTTAGTTGGGTTAGATCATTTAGAAGTTGCAACTGCTGATACTAGTTTTAAAGCAATGTTTACTTTTTTTTCGCCTATAGAACTACCTACTACAGTTATTACGTTAACTAAACCAATGAATTTTGTTACAATTGGCGGAAGACTTGTTTATATGGCGGATAATAATCCGGTTCAATCTGCTAAAATTGAGGTATTTCTGTATGATGCAAAAAAGGGCAAAAGAAAATCTACTAAAGCCCTTGCTACAGTATATCCAGATAGTTCGGGCAATTGGGAGCTGTATAAAATTTCAACTGCAAACTTTATAGAGTTTGTTGTAACAGCACCGGATAACCGAAAAATAACCTATTATCACGAGCCCTTTACAACCAATGATGCAACTGTATATTTAAGATGCTTGCCTCAAACCGGAATGGCGGCGAAATTATTGGGTGCATTGCCAACAGATGATCAACAAAGTGTATTGGCCATTTTTACTGCAACAAAAGCAGTGATTCATGGAAGAGACAGTTTAACCGTTAACGGACTAAACTTAAGTAGTGCTGTATTAGCACCTGCTTCAAAAACCCTTATTGCCAGTTTTTTATTTGATGATGGGGATGGTATAACTTCGGGTAACGCCATTAAGCAATTTGGTGCAGGTGTATTTTTACAAGCAGTAGATTTTTTCTGTAAACCTGTAAACAATCAATTTTACGATATTTATTTTAATGGTAAACGCATGAAAATTCCGGCACAACCCTCCAAAGAAAATATCAGCGTAGTAGTATTTAATAATTAAGATGAGTAACCCGTTATTTTACATAGAACCCCATACTGAACCAACATTGGAAATTTTGTTGAGTGAAGAAACTTCTAAGCATATTGCTCAAGTATTGCGCAAACAAATTGGCGATTCAATTGATTTAACAGATGGCCGAGGATGGCTTTATACAACAACAATAATTGATAATCATAAGAAAAAATGTAGGGTAAAAATTGAACGAAAAAAGTTTACCGAAAAGCCCAATCATCAATTGTGCATGGCCGTTTCTTTGTTGAAAAATGCCAGTAGGTTTGAATGGTTTTTAGAGAAAGCAACAGAAATAGGTATAATCGAAATTATTCCCTTACGTTGTAGTAGAACAGAAAAGCAACACTTCAGAATGGATAGAATGAAAGGAATTTTAATGAGTGCGATGTTGCAATCACAACAGCAATGGCTACCTGTTTTACATGAGCCTACAGATTTTGAATTGGTGATTCGTACACGAGAGGATACTCAAAAGTTTATTGCACATTGCGAACCCGATCAAAAAAATGAGTTGGCTGCTACATTGAAAGGAAATACAACCAATGGTATTTTATTAATTGGTCCGGAGGGCGATTTTACTCCTGCAGAAATTAGCCTAGCCATTGCAAATGGATATGTTCCGGTTGCATTAGGCAATACGCGTTTACGTACCGAAACAGCTGCATTAGTTGGTGCAGTTTTGATGGCACAACAGTTTAGCCAATAAACCCAAGTGTAAATAAGTTAGCCTTAATCCATAGTTTCCTTACGCTCGTTTTCTTCCGGTAGCGTAGGTTCATTTAATTTAACTACTCTATTTTTGGTTCTTTTCATCATGGTCATATTGAGCAATTCAACAATGAATGAAAATGCCATACCAAAATAAATGTAGTTTTTCATGTGCATTTCATGAGCCACTTCTGCATCCCATCCTTCCATAATTAAACTTAAACCAATCATTACCAAAAATGAAAGTGCAAGCATTTTTAATGTTGGATGCTTATGAATAAAGCCTGCAATCTTTGGACTAAATAAAAACATGATGGCCATTGCAATTACTACTGCGGCAATCATAATTTCTACATGCTTTGCCGTTCCTCCCGCCGTGATGATGCTATCAAATGAAAATACCGCGTCTATTAACACAATTTGTCCGAGCGCTTGCCCAAATCCTAATGAAGGTTTATTGCTATTATTGGCTGACGGATCTTCCCCTTCTAATTTATGGTGAATTTCTTTTACCGATTTGTAAATCAAAAATAATCCTCCACTTAACATTACTAAGCTCGATAAATCGAAGCCTTTATCCATTATAGTAAATAAATAATTTCCTTTTTGTTTTAATAACCAGCCTAATCCTAGTAATAATAAACTTCTTGAGGTGATGCCTGTGATCATCCAAAATGTACGTGCCTTCTTTTGTAATGCAAGCGGAAGGCGGTTCATGATGATGCTTACGAATATCACATTATCAATGCCTAATACTACTTCAAGAATTACTAATATTAAAAAACTGATGATACTTTCTGATGTAAATAAATGTTCCATAATTTAAGAATTGCTGCAAATGTAAGAATTGGGGAGTAGAAAGTTTAGTTTAGAGGTTTAGAGTTTAGCGTACAGCTTTTATACGAGTTACTTTATAATTTTAGTTGAACAATGGTTTTGCGATGGTTTAGAAGTTTAGAGGTTTAGGGTTTAGTGAGGAGGCTTTATAAACTTT
>JBMOEQ010000317.1:0-3276 GCA_049314655.1 Ferruginibacter sp.
GCTGAGCATCATTAAAAATGAATTGCGCATTCCTATAACCAATTCGTGTAAAAAAAAGGGTATCCCCTTGGCTCATCTTCACAGTAAAAAAGCCATCTTTATCCGATTGAGTAGCATATCCTTTAGAAGTGAAAACGGTAGTACCTTCAATTGCTTGTTTCGATGTTTCATCTATGAGTTGTATCGAAATTTTTTGAGCAAAAAGCAATGATGGAAATAGCAATAATAGCAATAAGATATTTTTCATTTTATTTTTCATTTTATTTTTATTAATTATTTACCAATTCTGCAGCTTGTGAAAAATGATAATAGGCCGCACAGGCGCCCTCGCTGCTCACCATTGGAGCACCTAATGGATGAATAGGATTGCATTTTTTCCCAAACTGTGGGCATTGATGTGGCTTTTTTACGCCACGCAATACTTCTCCTGCAATACATTCCTTACTTTCTTCGGCATGTTCTATTTGAATATTGAATTTTTTATTGGCATCATAAGCTTCATAAGCTGCTCTAATTTCGAAACCGCTCATCGGAATTTCTCCAATGCCACGCCATTCTCTATTGCTTACTTCAAACACGGATGAAATGATTTCTCTTGCAGTAGGATTGCCATTTTCGGGTACCACACGTGCATATTGATTTTCTAGTTTTGCTTCGCCGTTTTCTAACTGTTTAACCAACATTAAAATGCCTTGCAATAAATCTACCGGCTCAAATCCGGTAACCACCATGGGCAATTTATATTTTTCTACTAAAGGATAATATTCACTCAAACCCATAATGGCACATACATGCCCTGCCGCTAAAAATCCTTGCACCACATTGGTATCATCACTTACAATAGCTTCCATCGCCGGAGGCACCAAAACATGAGATGTTAGAATAGAATAATTTTTTACGCCAGCCTTATGAGCATGTATCACAGATAATGCATTTGCAGGTGCAGTAGTTTCAAAGCCTACGGCAAAAAACACCACTTCTTTATCAGGATTTTTTTCAGCAATGGTAACGGCTTCTAAAGGCGAATATAAAATGCGGATATCGGCGCCGGCAGCTTTGGCTTCCAATAAACTTCTTTTGCTTCCAGGTACACGAATCATATCTCCAAATGAACATAGAATTACTTTTTTTTCTTCTGCCAAATACACCGCCTTATCAATTAAATTTAAAGGCGTTACACAAACCGGACAACCAGGCCCATGTACCATTTGAATCTGATCGGGCAACATGGGTAATATTCCATTTTTAACCAAACTATGGGTTTGTCCGCCACAAATTTCCATGATTGTCCATGGCTTAGTAACGATCTTTTTAATTTCTGCCAGATATTGTGCGGCAACATCAGCATCTCTATATTCCGATAAAAATTTCATAAGCAACGCGTTATTGTATGATTAAACCCAATATTCAACTTAATT
Source organism: Ferruginibacter sp. (assembly GCA_049314655.1). GTDB lineage: Bacteria > Bacteroidota > Bacteroidia > Chitinophagales > Chitinophagaceae > Ferruginibacter. Next base: position 1,419 of record JBMOEQ010000317.1, read on the forward strand.
CATGGTTATACCATCTATTTGATGATCTACATATACCAATTGCCCAAAAGCTATATTTTCATCATTAGGCGATAAATCCTTATGGAAAAATAAAGTATGATTTTGGGATAGTAAAAGGGTGCACCAATCTACCAAAACGCTATTTTGAAACACCCCTCCACTGAAAGCAATATAATGCACTTTTAATTGTTTGGATATGATTCTAATCAGGTGAACCAATGAGTAATGAAATTTGGCAGCAATGAATGGTGCACTCCGTTGCTTTTCAATATCCAACAAAATACCCGCTATTAGGTGCGCAACCGGAACATTGCATTGAATTGATGCTGTGGTAAAATAACTTTCTTCCATCACCCAACCATTGGTTTGAAAATACTGTAAAGCCGCTTCTTCCAATAACATAGCGGCCTCACCTTCATAACTTTGTTTTGATTTTAATTGGAGTAAAGCGGCAACAGCATCAAATAATCGGCCCATGGATGAACATTGCAAATGATTGTTTTGCTGTACTATCTTTTGATAATTAGCCCATTCAGTTTCGGTAAACTGAGATTGCAAAATTTGCTTTGCTTGATTAAATTTATTTGTAATTGATAAGGCAGCTATCCTAGGTTCTTTAGCCATTTTATCGCCCAACAATACCGGAAAATAATCTACCTGGCCTACCCTATTCATTGCATTGTTTTCATAGATAAAAAACTCACCACCCCAAATTTGTCCATCATCACCTAATCCCACGCCATCCCAAATAATACCCAATACTTTTTGTGGTGTATCTAATAAATGATTTTCGGCCAATACCGCAGCAAAATGCGCTTTATGATGTTGTACCAAAAACAAAGGAAGGTGTAAAGTATCGGCCATGGATTGCGCAAATTGATGTGCAAAATAACCGGGATGTTTATCGGCAATGAGCACCGTTGGCTGTACTTGAAACAATTGAAGCCAGTGCTGTATAGTTTGTTCATAGCTTAACTGCGCTTCATAACTATCGGTATTACCTAAGTACTGACTTACATAAACATTACCATTAAATGCTAATGCACAAGTACTTTTCAGTAAAGCGCCTGTGCTTAGTAAAACTTGATGTGGTTGTGTGGAATAATTAAAATAAGATGGCGCCATGCCTCTTGATCGGCGCAGGATAATGTTGGTTTGTGTTTGCTTACTAAACTGCACAACCGAATCATCTTGAGGGATAACTATGGGCCGATTATGGGTAAGTACTTTATCGGCAATTTCGGTTAAATGCGATAATGCCAATTGATCATCATACACAATAGAAGCTTCGCTAATATTTCCACTTGTTGCAATTACGGGTTTATTCAATACAGATAGCAGCCATTCAAACAATGGTGCGTATGGAAGCATTACGCCAATTTTTGATAATCCGGGCGCAATAGCATGGGTTGATATTGTAGTATTTGAGTTTGCTTTTTTAGATAATAATACTATCGGCGCAACAGTGCTTTGTAAAAGTTTACTTGCAGTTTCGGTTAATTCAAATTCCTTTTCAATAAGTTGTATGGAAGGAAACATCACTGCAAAAGGTTTTGTAGGTCGATGTTTTCGGGAACGCAATAATTGAATCGCTTTTTCATTAGCAGCATCAGCCATTAGCAAGTAACCTCCAATACCTTTAATGGCTACTATTTCTCCAGCATTCAAAGCATTTACTACAATTTGCATTATATCATTATCAATGGAAGACAGAAGTGTTTTATCTGCCGCAAACAACTTCATTTGAATACCACAAGCAGCACATGAATTGGTTTGGGCGTAATGTCGACGGTTTGCAGGATCGTTATATTCTGTTGTACACTCGGGGCACATCGGAAAATTTTCCATCGCTGTATTT
>JBMOEQ010000318.1:0-3268 GCA_049314655.1 Ferruginibacter sp.
TCAGTTGATACATAGATGTCCCTAATTATTTTTGATTTTTGTGCTTCAGCAATATTTTCAATATTCACTTGCTGCATGCCTTCACCCAACCATTTATCTATTAAATGATTGTCTGCAATTTGTTTCGCTAAAAATACAGCCTGTTGCTGCTGTTGTGAAACTGAAAGTGAAAGCAAAAAAGGCTTAACATCTTTTGGATCTAAAGGCGTTTGGTTAATAATCCAAGTAGCATATACCTCAGAAAATTTAAATTGATTGCCAATATATTTCCCGGGAAATTGGTTTACAAAATTTAAGAAAAGTTGAATATGCTGTGGAGTAGATTCGGCTAATCCATTGATCATATTTTTTCCTGCAAACAAACCATAAGCGACTTTCTCTGCATAAATAGGCGTTGTTAATGTATCTGCTCCAATCATATCCACCACTTCTTTTAAAGTAGCTTTCAGTTGCTCAAAGATTTGTGTTTCTACCAATTGATCATGATAGTAGTATAAGAATCTTCTATCAAATAAAGGCAGTTTACTATTGTCGCTAAAAGACAAAGACCTAATGAAAAAATTACGCAAAGCACTATTTCTCCAACGTAAGGGAATATTGGCCCTAATCATCGCAAAATCGCCTTTAAGAATTGGTATGTCTTTATTGAACTTTATTCTTATAACCATTCTATTATTGCTCAACCTCAATATTTTTCCGGAAGCAATAAATTCAATTTCTTTATGGTGCAGTGTTTCGTCGTTGGTAATATGGGTGTAAATTTCTGCAGTTACTTTACTGTCTATAACGCCATCATTTTTTCCCGCAAATATTTCTACATCAATAGAATCATTTACCCTATTGGTTTGTGTTATAGGAAAAAATATAGTTTCTATTTCTGTTTCAGTAACCGTTGGATAAACAAAGGGAAGATCTTTTGAAGCTATCTCTTTATGCAATTGCATCAAACTGGTTAGTGCATCTTGCTTTGCAGTTTGATCTTTATTTTTTTGTGCATTGATCCATGCCAAATAAAGATGTTCATGTGCTTTAATGGCATTGCCAATTTTTAAATAGGCATTGCCAATTTCACTGTAGAGTATGGAAAATAATGCGTCATCAGGATTTTTGAAAGTTTTTAAATGTAGTAACGCAATATTATATTGAACAATTGCACTATCATATTTTTTTTGTTTAATTAATGCATCACCAAGATTTATATGTGCAATTGCAGTGTCGCTTTTAGACTGTGCAAATACTCCAAATGTAAAAAACAAAACGGCGTAAACGAATATTACTATGGGCTTTATCTTTTTCATTTGATTGCTACATTACATCGTAAAGTGAGCCTTATTTCTTTGGTGCATTTACCAATTTAACAGCACTACCACTTACGCCATCAATAATTTGACTACTATTATCGATCAACATTTTAGTGATGAATTTATCTTTCGTGCTTTCTTTAACTTTTACTTGAATAGAATACGCACCCTGACTGTAGCAAGGTTTAGACTCGCCTTCAGCATTTATAAAATAGCCATACGAACGAGGAATAATAAAGCTTTTACCATCTAACAGCTCTCCTTTTAATCCATCGTAAAAAGATTTGTAATTAGATGCATTTTTATCTAAAGGCGCATCTCTTAATGTGAGGTAAAATTTGCCGGTTTCGGTATTGTTGAATAATTGTCCGATATTATTTACATACGATGTACTGAATGTAATTTCAATATCCATATTGATGGAATTCTTTTGTCCGGATGTAATTTTTGCCTTGGTTTTATAAATTGCCAAATCTTGTACTTTTAATCGAAAAATTGAATTGTTGATGATTTCATTTGAGCGACTAGAATCGATGACAAAACGTGCAACAAATGCAGTGTCGGTTTTTCCTTCATCATTTACATAAGTTCGTACCAATGTAAATCCTTTAAACTGTAAGCCAACGGATCGAAGGGGCTTTCGGTAGACAACTGATCATAGAAATACAAATCTGTTTTAGCAAAAGTATAATTGGCTGTATATTTCTTTCGATCTTCTGCAATCATATTTTTAATGGCATTAGTGGCTAAAGATATTGCACTACCCAATGGCAAACCCCTATTGCCTAATGCGCCTCTACTTGCAAAAGTGGGAACATTTTGCTTTTGCAAACTAGCATAATCGAGTACATTATGACTTTCTCTTATGGAAATATTTTTACTTTCATCCTTAACTGCATAACCATACTGTGTGGTTTTGCAAGCGCTAAAAATAAATACCAAAATAACTAATGCACAAAGCGATTTAACTATTGATTTGAATTGCATAATAAAGATTTTATAAAAACTAATTACAAAGAAGGGGTGTTCAAAAAATTAAGGCTAAACATAAAAAGACTCCATAAACGGAGCCTTTTTATGTTTAAGTTGCTTTCATTTAAACTAGTAAAGTTTGAAACGATAATTGCCTTCGCAGTTACCGGCATCACTCCAAACACGAGTACCACCAGCAGATTTGCAATAGATAGTAGCATAGCCACCGCCATTAGCTGTTAATGAACCATAAGGACTCATTGTTCCCATGAAATCTCCATTAACATAAACATCTACATACAAACCAGAGTAGTTGTCGAAATAAATGGTACAAGCATCAGCTCCACGAACTTTATCTTGTTTTTTATCTTCTGTAGGTGCAGAAGATTTAATGTTTGGATCTGCATCACCACGAGAAGCAGCGTAAGCTGTTGATACAACTTTTTTAGTAATTGTTTTTTTACCCTGAGCCATGGTGTTTACAGATAAAGCTACCATTGCAATGAAAAGGAAAAGTGCTACTTTTTTCATGTTGTTTTTTTGTTTTAGGTTTAAGAAAAAATATTTATATATTATCCGGATGATGATTTAAAAAGTATTGCATAAATCAATTATCCCAATAACAAAGGTTTAACAATTAACGTTTAGGTTTAAAATCATTAACAGCATTTCTATAACGGATATTGGTTGGGTCTAGCGAAAGTGCACGTTGATAAAAAATTAGTGCTTCGGCTAAAAAATGATCATTTTCAAGATAAAAACCTACAGCAAAATAATATTCAGCTTTACTAACCAATTCACCAACTGTAGCTTTTACCGCATTTAAATAATTGGCATATTCTTCGGAAGTCAATTTTTTAATATATTTCCTTGAACATAGTTCATTTCCATCTACCAAAAGATTCCAATACAATTCCGAATTATTCCCTGCATACTTTATCAAGGTATCCAAATGTATATAATTTTCTTTTATAAATTTAGAAAATAACAAACGT
>JBMOEQ010000319.1:0-3249 GCA_049314655.1 Ferruginibacter sp.
GAAACCAATCGCCCCGATAAAGTAATAGGCATGCATTTCATGAATCCGGTTCCGGTAATGAAATTGGTAGAAGTAATTGATGGTTATGCTACCTCCAAAGAAGTAACCAACACCATTGTTGAACTAAGTAAACAATTAGGGAAAATTCCTTGCGTAGTAAACGATTATCCGGGTTTTATTGCCAATAGAATATTAATGCCCATGATAAATGAAGCCATCTATAGTTTATATGAAGGGGTTGCCGGTGTTGAATCTATTGATACAGTAATGAAATTAGGCATGGCACATCCAATGGGACCATTACAATTAGCCGATTTTATTGGATTAGATGTTTGCTTGAGCATTATGCGTGTATTGCATGAAGGATTTGGAAATCCTAAGTATGCCCCTTGTCCGCTATTAGTAAACATGGTAACTGCAAGTAAACTTGGCGTTAAAAATGGCGAAGGATTTTACCTTTATGAAAACGGCAGTAAGGAATTAAAAGTGAGTCCGGCATTTTTATAATCCTTAGTGTAGGCAAATAATACCCTTTTTGCTACCAACAACATATATAATATAATAAGAATAACCCTTGTCATTACACATTGTTTTGAACTTAAAAGTTTAATGCTTATATTGCATCGTGTAAATAGTACACATTACGATTGCATTATCCAACGAATAGCCACTTACCCCCCATTTATTGCTGTATCATTTCATAAAATTGAACTCATGAAAAATTTTACATGGTTGGCCTGTGTGCTATTATTAAGTGTAACCATCTCCAATGCACAGGTGAGTTACATTAACATTACCAATCACAACACTGGTAGTGGTACCAATAATTTATTCAATAGTTATGTTTCAGTTTCGCAAAACTGTTATATAGATTGGGAAGTGTATGCCAATGGTATGAACAGTGGTGATGCTTGCGGAAGCAAATCAACTTCTAGAATTGTGTTGCGCAGAATGGCCGATAGCGATCCGGCTTCTGTTATAGCATCTTCTCCCATTTATGTAAATGGAACATGTAATGGCAAAAATGGTAATAATGATAAATATTTCGCCAATCTTGCTCCATATATCAATAAAAGCGGTAGATATAGTGTAGAAATTCAAGCCGATGCGTTGCCATTAAACGGCGGCACTAGCTACGATAATGCAGGTACAGCTACAACATGGAATTATATGTGTCCGCCAGCTTATTACCTCACCGGAAATTCGGGGCCAACAGGTTTGTATTACACGCCAACAGGCAGTTGCAGCAGTTTCCCGGGAAAATCGGATCCAGTAGGTGGCACCAATGTAGATAAACTACCAGAAGTAAATGCTGCTTTAAAATATTTTACTGTTGGCGAAGTAGATATGTATCGCCAGATGGCTATATTTAATGGTAATTTTTATGATTTATTAGAAGGAAAATTTCAACCCGGCAACCCAACCATACCTGCAAGTTTAAATGGCATTACACCAATTCCTTCAATAGGCATTTGTGCGGGCAATACCATTCCTACACTTTCATTAGGTGCCGAAATGAATATTTTTAAACGCACCAATTGCAGTGCCGATGTTACCGGAGGAAGAATGTATTACAGGGTTTATAAAGAAGGCGTTGCTGCTCCTTCATATCAATCTTTTGCTATTAATTTTAAAGACAATTGTGGTGTTGGTGGCCCCGAAGGCAATATCTTTCCACAAGGCGGTTCTTGTAATAATATCAATAATGTATTAGACCAACGTTGGCAAACATTAAATGGTGTAAGTAATATTTTGCCCACTGTTATTGCGCCCGAAGATGCAGGTAATTGGTTGATTGAAATGTATATGGAAGCCGATTCGAAAAACTGTTCGGGCGGTTCTAGCATAATTCGTTCGGGTGTTAACCAAACAGGCTTTACGGTATTAAATCCAAATTTACCGGGTAGTACTTGTCCTAACGGAGGTGTTACTCCTTTGTATATTATTAACTTCAACGCCACTAGAAGTAATAATAATATTTTATTACAATGGACGGCACCTCAAATTAATACTGCAAATAAATACATTATTGAACGCTCAGAAAATGGCACTCGATTTGAAACATTGGGATCAGTAAATGTTTCCGCCGGACAAACTGCTTACCAGTTTACCGATTTAACTTATAATACATTAAATGGCAGATACGCCTATTATCGCATTAAAAGTATTTCTCCAAGTAATGCCACCATGTATTCTAATATTGTAAGAATAGATCGTAACAACCGCGATAATTTACAGCTTACAGTTTTGCCGAATAATCATTCTGCAGATATCAGAATTGAAAATATTTCGAGAGGTCAATATGCACTTTCTTTAGTGAGTATGGATGGAAAACAATTGATGAATAAAGCTTTAAACATTTCGGCTAATAGAATTTCGTCACAAACTATTGTTGCAAATGTAGCTTTAACAAAAGGCATGTATTTGGCTATATTAAGAGATAGCAAAGGCACTATAATCGCCAAAAGAAGTTTTATACAATAAGATAGTATAGTTTATTTTTTACGCCTGGTTAGAGTTAATGTACCAATTAGCTTTAATCAGGCTTATTTTTTGTACCTAAACTATTATGAAAAGGCAAGGAAGGTACATGCAACCGAAAATTGCATTGATGCGTCAATAAGAATAGTTGACGGGGAATCATCCTATTATTTGATAAACATCATAGTTTATTAAACCATTACAGTATACCTTACCGGTACTTTTGATTGCTTTTTTCCTTCCACGCTAAAAAAACTATATGAAAAATATCCTTACTTGCTTTTCATTTTTACTGCTCAGTTTGCAAGCCATTTCGCAAATTGCCTTTATCAATATCACCAATCATAATAGTGGTTCGGGCTCTAATAACTTATTCAATAATGCTGTTGCAGCAGGGCAAAACTGTTATATAGATTGGGATGTTTGGCATCCAGGACTTACCAACATTGACCCCTGTGGAACCAAAACGATTTCTCGTTTAATACTAAGAAAAACAGGCGATAAAGACCCTACATCTGTAGTGGCTTCTGCCCCTATTATTGTTGATGGAATTTGTAATGGAAAAAATGGCAACAATGATAAGTATTATGTAAATCTTGCAGCGCATATTACCACAGATGGAAGATATAGTGTAGAAATTCAGGCCGATGTAGTACCTGCAATTGGGGCTGGCGCTTATGATAATACCAATACGGCTACTACTTGGAATTATCGTTGTCCGCCTGCTTATTATCTTTCCGGAGCATCTGGAATAACAGGACAATATTA
>JBMOEQ010000320.1:0-3236 GCA_049314655.1 Ferruginibacter sp.
AAATACTAATATAAATAAAATATCGGCATTCGTTTTAATCTGCCAAATATTGGTCTTAATGGTTTAGATTGAAATGTAGCGATTAAATTATTGGCCTTTTACTGCATATGAAGAAGATAATCCGGTTCTATTAACCTTCAAAGTAACGTAGCACATGCAAATTTTCTGAACTTATTTTCCCCATACCACATTTTTTCGGAACTAAAATATTCCAAGTCGGGTAGCATTTATAACGGTTCAGTAACTTTCGATTGTTGTTGAAACATTGATTTAGGAAGTTTGATCAAACGAACAGCTTTATGGGTCTTTTTCAAGGGTTGCGCAATTTGCTGCAAATACTATCTATTTTACTTCCTTTTGGGGCGATTGGCCAAAATTTGGGTTCCAGTTCCATCTTAAATGAAACATTAACTGCAGGGGTTAAAAAGAATATTACTATTGGTAAACAACATCATTTTATACAGCAGATAGGGCAATTTGCCGTAGATACGCCTTATCGTTATTTAGGCAAAATAGATGCCGGCTTCGAAGGATTTTCACTCCCAACACTTTTTACATCAAAAGGCGTTATTTTTTTACAACAAAAAACATCAAAACTATCGCATCAAGAAGAAGAACAATTGATGAAGAAAGGATTGTCGGAACATGAAATTGAAGAACAGCGTAAGGTAGAAAAAGCAGTCATTACAATGGAATGGGTGGGTGCAAATGAACAAGCTGAAGTAGTATTTTTAGAAGAACTTCCGGGCAAACATACTTATGGAAGATTACCCAATCGGGCAACTGCATACAGTAAACTGATGTATAAAGATATTTATCCGGGTATTGATGTGGTATACGAATTAAAATCTTCAACTGCTATAGGCTTTGAATATAGTTTGATTGTAAAGCCAGGTGCAAACCTTTCTGTTATAAAAATAAAATTTGCGGGTGATGTAAAAGGCATTCAACAAAATACCGATGGTGTGCTGAAATTGAAAGGTACAATTGATGATATATTTCAATCGCAACCTTTAACATATGAAGCTGCAGATGAATTTGGAAAACCATTTACATACACCACTGCAACTGCTGTAAAGGCAATTAAAAGCAGCTTTGAGGTACATGGAAATATGGTTCAATTTCAATTAAAAGAAAGCTATGATTCAACGAAAGTGTTGATAATAGATCCTTTTGTTACGGGTACATCCAACTTAGTCGGCACCAATTCAGGCAAAGCAAAAGATGTTGATTTCGATTATGCAGGAAATATTTATGTAACCGGTGGTGGCGATGGCACAATTCATCAATTAAGCAAGTATAATGCTGCAGGGGTTTTACAATGGACATTCTCGGGTTCGCTCACCAATGTAGGGTGGTCGTTTGGTCCTTATTATGGTGGTTGGGTGGTAGATAAAAATACGGGCAATGTATATCTTGGACAAGGTTTTGCGCCTGGCTTCAGGGTTATTCGTATCAATACTTTGGGGGTTTATGATAATTATATTACTACAGCCAATCCGGCTTTCATGGAAAATTGGAAAATGGTTTGGCGTTGTAATAATGGCACTCCGCAAATCATGATTGCTGGCGGCGGCATTAACTCCAATATCAATCTTGGCATAATAACGCCTCCGGATGTTGCCATTACAGCATCTAATGTTACGGGTGTTCCTTATGCTGGTGGAATTGGGTTTGCACAGGATATTTCGGACATTGTAATTGATCCACATAACAATGACATGTACACGATATTTTCTTCATTGATTGGTACGCCAACTTTAAACAATAAAGTATACAAACATTTGCCACCATATTCGCCGGCCACCATCAGTTGGAGTGTACCCTCGGGCTATACCAATTTGCAAGAAGCGAGCAATAGACCGTATATGGTTGGTGGATCTGAAGAAAATTCTATCAATGCATTAGCAATCAATACCAATTATCTTTTTTTATGGGATGGACGTAATTTGAAAGCCTTTAACAAAGCTACTGGTGCAGCAGTGGGCACACCATTGGATTACACATTGGGAGTAGATTTGATGACCGGTGGTATTATTGTAAATGAATGCAATACCATTTTTGTAGGTGGAGCTTTAGGTACAATTAAAGTATTTCAGTTTGATGGCACTACTTTTAATGATGCGGCGCAACCCGATATTCATTTAAATGCTTTTGCAACAAGTGCTGTATATGATTTGGCATACGATGAATCGAGAGATTTACTTTATGCATCCGGAGATGGTTTTGTTGCTTCTATAGATGTAAGTAGCTATGTATGCGTACAATCTACTTATACCCTTACTGCAACTACAGATTGCTTAAATAGCAAAGCTACTTTGTTGTTATCTCCTGCTGCTCCTGCAGGCGCAATTGTTACATACGAATTGTACGTAGGTAACAATGTAGTTGACCGAAACACCACCGGCATCTTTACGGCTTTATTGCCCAATAGCACTTATACAGTTAAAGCATTTATAAACCAATTGTGCAGTGGTGTTCAAACGGTAGTAAATTTTACCATGCCCAATCCGGCTCTTGTACATCAAATGGTTGCTCCCACTTGTGGAAATAATAATGGTACCATTACATTAAATGCAACCGGAGGGGTATTGCCCTATACATATAGTATTGATGGTGTTCAATTTGGTGCTGCTGCATCTTTTAATCAATTGCCGGGAGGATTATATCATGTGGCTGTAAAAGATGGCAATGGATGTGCTACATCACAAACCGTAAATCTTTTAAATACCGGTGGTCCAGCAATCAGTGAAACACATACCAATGCAATGTGTGGTTTAAATAATGGTGTAATTAATTTAGCTGCAACAGGTGCTGGTCCGTTTACATTTAGTGTAGATAGTGTACACTTTTCCACTAGTCAAGTTTTTGGCGGATTAACAGCAGGCTCTTATCCAACAACTGTTATTGATCAAAATGGCTGTAGTAATAAATTGGTTATAGATATCATTGGGGTAGGTGGTGCTACATTATTGGCTGCTCCGGTACATGCTACTTGTGCACAACAAAACGGACAAATTATTGTACAAGCCAATGGTGGTTCTGCGCCATTACAATATTCTATTAATGGGGTGCAGTATTTTAATAGCGGTACTTTTAATACATTAATGCCAGCCGATTATCGTGTATATGTTAAAGATGCAAATGGTTGTATAAGCGACACCTTAATTCAAATCCAAAACTTAAGTGGTCCTGCACTAACGGCAACGGTTACTGCTACAAGTTGCAGCAATTTT
>JBMOEQ010000321.1:0-3200 GCA_049314655.1 Ferruginibacter sp.
ATAAGTACTCCATGATGAAGGAAGAAAATCTCTATAAACAGAAGTAACGATAATTACAAAACGCTCGTACCACATACCAATGTTAACAATAATGCTCATGAAGAAAGTGAACATGATGTTTCTTCTCAATTTTTTAAACCAAAATACTTGAGGCGAAACCACGTTACAGAACATCATTAACCAATAACTCCATCCATAAGGACTCCAAATGTTCACCCTGTTTTCCATGAATGCATATAATTCGTATGGATTTTGTCCGTACCATGCAATGAATAACTCGGTGATATAAGCAATACCTACAATAGAACCTGTTAATACAATTACCTTATTCATGGCTTCGATGTGACCAATAGTAATGTAATCTTCCAGCATAAATACTTTACGTAGAATAATCATCAACGTTTGCACCATGGCAAAACCACTGAAGATAGCACCCGCAACGAAATATGGAGGGAAGATGGTGGTATGCCATCCCGGAACAACTGAAGTAGCAAAGTCAAAAGATACAATCGTATGTACAGAAAGTACAAGTGGTGTACTTAAACCTGCCAATACTAAAGAAAGACTTTCATGACGTTGCCAGTGTTTGGTACTACCCGTCCAACCAAATGAAGCAACACCATATAATAATTTGCGCAATTTAGTTTTTGCACGATCTCTTACTGTAGCTAAATCGGGTAATAAACCAGAGTACCAGAATAATAATGAAACAGTGAAATAAGTAGAAATCGCAAATACGTCCCATAACAATGGTGAGTTAAAGTTCACCCATAATGGTCCACGCGTATTTGGATAAGGTAATACGAAGAAGGCCATCCATACACGACCCATATGCCAGATTGGGAACTGACCAGCGCACATAACCGCAAAAATGGTCATCGCTTCAGCAGCACGGTTTACACCGGTACGCCATCCTTGACGGAAAAGTAACAAAATCGCTGATATCAAAGTTCCGGCATGACCAATACCTACCCACCATACGAAGTTGGTAATATCCCAACCCCATCCGATGGTTTTATTAAGATTCCATTGGCCAATACCATAAGTTACCTCGCGATAAATACTGTAAACACCAAAGAGCAATAATGCAGCACTGATATAAAAGCCTATGTACCACAAACGGGTAGGCTTCATTTCTATCGGCTTAATAATGTCTTCAGTAACTTGGTGATAGGTTTTGTCGCCATCTACCAATGGTTCCCTGATCTGAGATTCGTACTTTAATAATGACATACGTTTGAGCTTTTTTTTTGCCGGATTGTATACCAGCAGTTAGCTTTACAAATACTTCTTATAAAATATCCAACCTAATCTTAAAGATTAAGCATGGGCTTTTTCAACTGAATGTGCTTCTTTTCCAGGAGCAGCATGTTCTTCCTTTTCGTTGGTTACATGACGATCAGAATTTTTGATCTTAGCAAGATAACTTACGTTAGGCAAAACGTGCAATTGCTCAAGTACATAGAAATTACGATCTACTTGTTCAACATTTCTGATTTTGTATACATCACTTTCTTTATCGTTAACATTACCAAAGCTGATTGCATGTGTAGGACAAGCCTGCATACAAGCAGTTTTAACATTGCGCACCAATGATGGATCTTCTTGTTTCTTTGCTTCTAATTTATTTTCTTGTAACCGCTGAACGCAGAAAGAACATTTTTCAATTACACCTCTTGAACGAACCGTAACATCTGGATTAAGTACCATACGGGTTAACTCATCATTCATTTGCAATACTGACTCATTCATATATCCACCTTCAATCATTGGATTTTGATTGTCTGGGAAGCTATCGGCTCCGGTATAATCTAACCAATTGAAACGACGTACTTTAAACGGACAGTTGTTTGCGCAATAACGTGTACCGATACAACGGTTATAGGTCATTTGGTTTAAACCTTCACTGCTATGGTTGGTTGCAGCAACCGGACAAACGTTTTCGCAAGGCGCATTATCGCAATGCTGGCACATCATTGGTTGAAACACCACATCAGGATTGTTCATATCGCCAGTGAAATAACGGTCAATTCTTAACCAATGCATTTCATGTGCTTTGGCTACTTGAATTTTACCCACTACACTTACATTATTTTCGGCAGTACATGCAACAACACAAGCGCTACATCCGGTACAAGTATTTAAATCGATACTCATACCCCATTTGATACCCGGCTTTTCGAAATGCGGATAAATGGTAGCATCTTTTACGAAATCTTTACCACCGTATGGAATAAGGTTTTCTCTTTCTTCTGTGGCTTCACGCAAAACATGCTTAGGGTCTTCAACAAATTTCTTCAAAGAACCTTCATAAATCACCGGACGGCTTTCTGAAGATCCATGTACTTGAGTTTGAGCAAGTACATAAGTGTTTCCTGTTTTAGCTAAATCTGCTACAGCAGCATAACTGAAACTAGTGCCATCAAATGCCACTAAAGGATAAATATTTACACCGGCACCATTTGCAGAGCGCCCGATATTTTCGGCAGTTTTATTTTTATCAGCACTTTCGCGGCCATAACCTAAAGCAAGCGCAACAACATTTGGATGAATACCCGGAACAATTAATACCGGTAATTCAACTGATTTGCCATTCACCGTAATTTTTACAGTAGGTTTTTCAGGAGTTACTTCGTAACGATCGCCCTGGCGTTGGTTACCCACAATATCAATACCTATCACCGCTTTTGCTAATGCAGGGCTCATTAATGCGTAGTTATCCCAAGTTACTTTTGAAATAGGATCAGGCAATTCTTGTAACCAAGGGTTGTTGGCTTGATTACCATTTCCGATACCAACTTTTTGATAAATGACTACTTCAATATTACCGCCTTTTACAGCAGCTAATTTAGCAGCAGCGTTGGCTACAGCAGCACCATTGAATGGAGCACCTGAAACTGTTAATGCGGGTTCAATAATCCCATTTTGTAAAGCAGCGAAATAAGCATCTTCCGAACCTAATTTGCCCGTCCAAAATGCTTTGAAATAAGTTTCGTAATCTGCTACAGTACTACCGCTCCATTTCAATAATGAAGTTTGGAAAGCACGTGTTTTAAATAATGGGTTGATAGTAGGTTGAAGGAAACTTAAATAACCTGATTTAGGTTCTGCATCACCCCAGCTCTCTAACCAATGGTGTGCAGGAATACTGAATTTACATACTTCAGTAGTTTCGTTCATAGTAGCATTGAAAGAAATAC
>JBMOEQ010000322.1:0-3186 GCA_049314655.1 Ferruginibacter sp.
CCAATAACGCTCCCGATACCCTTTCCTTTATTTGGATACATTTATGGCCAAATGCTTATAAAAACGACCGCACAGCTTTCAGCGATCAACTGCTCGAAAATGGCAATACCAATTTTTATTTCAGTAATGCCGATAAGCGGGGCTATATCAACCGATTGGATTTTAAAGTAAATGGCATGGTAGTAAAAATGGAAGACCATCCCGAACATCAAGATATTATTAAAATTCATTTAAACCAGCCTTTATTACCTGGCGCTACCTGTAAAATTCAAACACCCTTTCATGTTCAATTGCCCTATACTTTTTCGCGAGGCGGACATACCCAACAAGCTTTTCAAATTACTCAATGGTATCCAAAGCCTGCCGTTTACGATCACAAAGGCTGGCATCCCATACCCTATTTAGATCAAGGCGAATTTTATAGCGAATGGGGCAATTACAAAGTTCAAATTACAGTGCCCCAAAACTATGTAGTAGCCGCAACCGGTGAACTTCAAGATCAAACTGAAAAAGATTGGTTATTAACCAAAATGGGCAATATTAAAGTAGCACCTAAAGTAAAATCAATAATCCCCAATAACAAAGACAAAAAAACTACGCCGCCTATTGCTACTGCATCTATTTCTAAAACATTGCATTTCATTCAAGATAATGTGCATGATTTTGCATGGTTTGCCGATAAAAACTTCAGGTTACTTCAAGATACACTCTTGCTGCCTAATGGAAAAACAATAACAGCTCAAGCTTATTTTTTACCGGGAGAAAACACGCCTTGGCTCAATAGCATAAGCTTTATCAAAAACGCTGTTCTATCCAGAAGTAAATGGGTGGGTATCTATCCTTACAATATTGTTGCGGCGGTTGAAGCCAATCAAGGTGCTGGTGGCGGCATGGAATATCCAACCATTACAGCCATTACGCCCGATATGGATGCCGAAGATTTAGAAGGCACCATTGAACATGAAGTTGGACATAATTGGTTTTATGGCATTTTAGCCTCACCTGAGCGAGATTTTCCTTGGATGGATGAAGGCATGAATACGTACTATGATATGCGCTACAAAAAGATTCAATTGGTTCCTTCTAAACCGGAAGCGAAAAAAGGATTTTTTGAAAAACGCATTCCAGAAGATGCTATGCAATTAGGGCTTGATGCAAATATCCTTCTAAAAAAAGATCAACCAATAAGTTCATCATCTACTGCATTCAACTATTTTAATTATGGTGTTGTAGGCTATCAAAAAACAGGTTTATGGATGAAATTATTAGAAGAACGTTTAGGCCAATCGGTTTTTGATAGTTGTATGCAAGCCTATTACCAACAATGGCAATTTAAACATCCTTATCCCGAAGATTTTCGCAAAGTGGTTGAAAGTGTAAGTCAACAAAATCTTGATGATGTTTTTGCTTTACTTGATAAAAAAGGCCCATTGGTTGCCACCATAAACAAAAAGCAATTGAAGTTTACTTCTTTTTTCAATTTAACTGAAACCGATAAATATCGTTACATCGCTGCTGCTCCGGCTTTTGGGTACAATAAAACCGATCAGTTTATGTTAGGCGCTTTAATTCATAATTACACCTACCCTTCCACCGGATTACAATTTTTGTTTGCCCCATTGTATGCAACAGGCAGTAAACAAATGAATGGATTGGGTACATTGGGGTATACTTGGTTACCCGGTAAAAACGGACAAAAAGCAACGCTTAACATTGCAGCAGCTAGTTTCAATAGCGATGCCTTTGTAGATTCAACCGGTACAAAAAATTATTTACGCTTCAGTAAAATTGCACCTTCATTCACCTATCATTTTGCGCCTAAAAATCCCAAAAGCACCGTACATCATTTTATTCAATTGAAATCGTTTTTCATTACAGAACAAGCATTAAGATTTGATAGAGATACTGTTAATCAGTTAGATGTTATCAGCTATCCAAAATTTTCGAGATACCTCAACCAATTTAGGTATGTGGTAGAAAATAACCGAGCCTTGTATCCGTACGACGCCGAGTTTAAAGTAGAACAAGGCAAACAATTTATTCGTTTAGCCATAACCGGAAACTACTTTTTCAATTACCCTTCCGGAGGCGGATTAGATATGCGTTTATTTGCCGGAAAATTCTTTTATCTAACCGACAAAACCTTTTTAACACAATTTGAAACCGATCCATATCATTTAAATATGACGGGGCCAAAAGGTTATGAAGATTATACCTATAGCAATTACTATGTAGGTAGAAATGAATTTGATGGATTTGCAGCACAACAAATTATGAACAGAGATGGATTCTTTAAAGTGAGAACAGATTTACTCAGCAGTAAAATTGGTAAAACCGATAATTGGTTGGCTGCACTAAATTTTACTTCCACTATTCCAAAAGCCATCAATCCGCTTGAAATACTTCCTTTTAAAATTCCATTGAAAGTTTTTGTTGATATTGGCACTTATGCAGAAGCATGGGATAAAAATTCAACTACCGGAAGATTCTTGTACGATGCAGGTTTACAATTAAGTATTTTTAAAAATATGGTTACGGTTTATGTACCCATTTTGTACAGCAAAGTATATCAAGATTATTTTAAATCTACCATTACCGAAAAACGATTTGTAAAAAACATTTCTTTCAGCATCAACTTACATCGATTGAATTTGCGTAAAGCATTTCCACAGATTCCGCAATAAAAATGGCCATTCAATACATTCCATATCAAGCCATCAATAAAATAAAATGGGATGCTGCCATACATCGTGCGCCCAACGGATTAATTTATGCCACATCCGCTTATTTAGATGCCATGGCAGAAGAATGGGATGCATTAATATTGAACGATTACGAAATGGTAATGCCCTTAACTTGGCGAAAAAAATATGGCATCTACTATTTATATCAACCTTTTTGTACCGCATGTTTGGGCGTGTTTGGCACATCCATAAACGCAAGCATTGTTAATGATTTTTTGAGTGCCATTCCTGCAAAATTTAAGTATTGGGATTTTTACCTCAACCATCAAAATAGGTTTCAACTTCAAGACTTTATTTTATACGAACGCATAAATTACATCTTACCATTAAACGATACTTACGAAAACATCAAAGCAAAGTATCGCGAAAGTTTAGTAAGAAACATTAAAAAATCAACCCAACAAATAGGTTATGTTCAGCAAGATATTTCTATAGAACAAGT
>JBMOEQ010000323.1:0-3108 GCA_049314655.1 Ferruginibacter sp.
AATATAGGCAGATCAGGCACTTTAGATGAATCCGCCTTATACAATTTATTAAACACTGGTCAATTAAAGGCTGCGGCTTTAGATGTTTTTGAAACGGAACCTTTACCACCCAATCATATAAGCTGGACAACTAAAAACTTATTGATATCGCCACATATGTCGAGAAGTAGAGAAATACATGCACCCTTTATTTTTGAATCATTATTTGAAGAAAATTTTAACCGTTATATAAAACAGCAACCCTTACTCAATATTGTAGATAGTACTAAAGGCTATTGATTCATTTACCATGCTTCATCCATTTACCATAAGTTTTATCATTCCGGTTTTTAATAATGCACAAACATTATTAAAATTAGAAGCGCTGTTGTTACAATTGTGTTTGCAACAACAATGGACAGGCGAAATTATTTTTGTAGATGATTGTAGTACCGATCAATCCTTAAACATATTAACTCAACTTTCATCATCTGCTACCATCATACATTTCAATAAAAACTTAGGACAAAGCACTGCATTACTCACCGGTATGCAATACGCGAAAGGAGATGTGCTGGTTGCCATGGATGCTGATTTACAAGACCGTCCGGATTTTATTCCTACATTGGTATATCATTTAAACGACACTACAGATGTGGCTTTTAGTGGCAGAACCGGAGCATACGAACAACAATCGAGATTAGCCACTGCAAAAATTTTCAAATTCTTGTTGCATATTTTGAGTAGAAAAAAATTGCCTGCCAATGCATGTTTATTTTTTGCCATCAAACAATCGGCTGCACAAAAAATTACACCGTATGTAGGCGATAACCCCTATTTATTAGCCACCATTGCTAAAGAAAAACTACGCTGTACCAGTGTACCCTACATTCGAGAAAAAAACACAAGCGGCCAATCGGGTTATACTTTTAAAAAAAGATTAAAAGTGGGCATCAAAGGCATCACCAATTTCTTTTTTCTACAAAAAAAATCGTTGCCTACAGGGTATATAGAAGTAATTCAACGAAGCAATATTATTCCTTAGTAAGTCCTACTTTCTTTAAAAGCAAGTTACCCACCTTTCTACCTTGTGCTGCTCCGGCATTGGTACCCGTACGATAATGTATGCCTCCTAATACCCTACTTTCACTGGCTTCATCTGATGCTTGATAAAATGAAGTAAAATCGCGAGTCATGCCAATATAAATAGAATCGCTATTATCGTGAAAAGCAAAATCCTTTCCATACAATTGTGTTAATACAGTTGCAGCTGCGGCCGAAACAGTGCTATGTCCACTCGTATGTTCAGGAAATGGAGGCGTTTGTAAAGTGGGTGTCCATGTGGGTTCGATATATAAATTGATATAAGTAACCGGACGAATCAATTGACTTCTGTACTTTTCATCCCAACAACTGATGAATGCATCAAACATTGCCACACCGGTAAGTGCATACGCATAGGCCGTTTGAACAGCAGTTGATTTAGCTTTTTGGGCT
This sequence comes from Ferruginibacter sp., assembly GCA_049314655.1. GTDB lineage: Bacteria > Bacteroidota > Bacteroidia > Chitinophagales > Chitinophagaceae > Ferruginibacter. The sequence goes on from JBMOEQ010000323.1 coordinate 1,477, forward strand.
GCTACGCCAGCAATACCCATCCAATGGCCACCTGGAGTAATTTTTTTATTGGCATAAGTAAGGTGCCCTTTGTGCTCAATAACAAAAGGATTATCGTCCCAATACTTTACAATATCTTTTTGCTCAGAAGAAAGTGTAGTTTTTATTTGAATGAGTTCGGCAGCCAATTTATAAAACGCACTATTTTTTTCTATGCTAAATATTGGCGCTGCTTCGGGTAAAATTTGACTAGCGCTATCCATCACTAAAGGCGTAATTTCATTCCAATAAGGTTCCATGCCATCTAAATAATCAGTAGGCGTGGGCTGCCATTTTCCTAAAGCTTTTGTACCTAAATATTTAGGTTTACCACGAGTTTCTTTATAATGATCGGTAGCTGCACGTTTTAAAATGATTTCTCCAACGCTATTGCCAAAACTTACTGAATAGGCAAATTCATCTTCCGATAAACTGTTTTTAAATTGCTGATCTATTTTTTCTACATACTGAACAATACTATCTTTTGAAAATGTAATTTTTTGGGCTACCGTAAAATATGCATGTGTTGCGGCCAATAAATAGTTGCATTTTTTATTGGGTTGGGGCACCGGCATGGGTTCAAAACCATTCAATTGAGCAGTGAGTGATTTTGAAGTGGAATCTTGATAACGCAATGTTTCATAGGCAGCTAAGGATGTGTACATATAAATTCTGCTTGCAACAGGTGGCGAAAAAACATCTCTAAAAATTACTGCATTTAAAAACTCATTATTGTTGTGTAATAAATTTTCGGCTACAATGGGCGTGGTATTGGAAGAATTTTTACAACCCCAACTGAGGAGTAACAATCCTGTACAATACAAGAAAGATTTTAACATACACTGTTATTGATTGGATAATGTAATGGTGCGTTCTTTTTTATTATAATCGGTAAAGATTATGGATGCTAAGTTAGGAGATGTAATGATATAAGAACTGCTTTGCGATAAAAAACTATCCCCTTTAAAATATTCTACTTTACGTTTATGCCCATCGGTATAGATTAAAGTGGCATATACTTCGCCGGGTAAAAAATTTACCAATTGAACCGGATTGCGCCATGCATATAATTTCAATGGTCCTCTATTTTGCGATGCCGCAATTAAAGGTTGATTGGAAGCCGATTTTAATTTCACCAAAGCTTTACCATTACCGGGAATATAAAATCCACTGTTGTAAATAGATTGAGGTTTAAGATTACCCTTTCCATCACCCAATAACACTAACCCATTTAATGCATCATATCTTCCTATAGTTACTTCTGTGCCATAATCATTTCCATTAATGACTAAATCAACATTACCATCGCCATTCACATCTTCGGCAACCATTCCATACAAAGCACTAATTTGGGCTTGCATGGGAAGTGGACTAATTTCGAATTTTCCTTTACCTCTATTTTTAAAAAGAATAGATTTAAAATTTGTTGCTTGAAGAATCATAGCATCGGTTTGCTCTTCTTCATTTAATACTGTATTAATATCTGCTTCTGCATAATCTTTGTACGTTTGAAAACGCGCCTTCATTCCAATTACTTCTTTAATTAATTCGTCGCGAGATGCTGCAGGAAATTGTTTTCTTTTACCGCCTAATTCATCTAAAAGATAAAGTGAG
>JBMOEQ010000324.1:0-3123 GCA_049314655.1 Ferruginibacter sp.
TTAGTATAGGATTTGTTTTGATCATTTTCTGTTGTAAGGCACAACATGTTTATTGGATGAACATAAACATTCCGGAAATTGATAATAGTGCTCCTTGTAAAGCATTACTGGTAAGGTATGAAGATAGTACCGGCTTCATGCGTACTACTTGGAAAAATTCTAAAACAAATGAAAATATTATCCTTGATTGGGATTTGATCAAATACGCAGAAAAACGTTTTAATTATCCATCTACCAATACTGATTACTATTATTGTCGTGCAGAACCGCGTAAAGTTATTCAAGGAAAATATACTGTTAATGTTGATTTTCTTGATGTTTGGTTGAAAATAGATAGTTTGGTTTCATTTGATTTAGTGCCCGCAACAGGCACTGTACCTATTCAAATCATTAATAGTGAAGTAGAAGATTATTGGTATGAAGCAAATATTTTCAATCCCGAGAAAGACACTTTACCCAACTCCTTTAGAGGTTTACCCTCTTCTATTGAATCGTATACTACAAGCGAAAGCAAAACCATTTCTAAAGCACAATTAACCGGCTACTTTACAGATTGGGAATTTGGTGCAGATAAAATATTTACTGCACTAAGTTTAAATACACTGCACGTAAAGATTAAACCCAAATTATATTGTATTACATTGTTTGATTCCTTTGATCCTAAAATTGCCGGAAGTTGTGAAGTAGATGCCTATAAAACAAAAAATTTCTTTTCAAAAGTGGCCTTCTTTTTAGATATTTCATTTATACCCATTGAACTCACCAATGAGAAATATTCTGTTCAAAGTTTGAGCAAAACTATAAATAGAATAAAACCATCGAAGAACGATATCATCATTTTTGCTTATTCGGGACATGGGTTTAGTTATCGAAACGATGATAAATTTCCTTTTCCACAATTGGCCTTATGGGAAGGCGATGCCAAAACAAAAGCACAATTAAGAGACAATTCTATCAATCTTGAAGCGGTGTTTAATATCCTTCAAAAAAAGAATGCACGCTTAAATATTGTATTGGGCGATTGTTGTAACAGTTTTGTGGAGATGAATCGGTATGAAGATCCAGAAGAAATAAATTTTATGCAATATTTCGCCAGATGGAATAAAAGTGTTGCAGTAAAATTATTCTTAGAAGCTGAACAATCTTTTGTGGTAGCTGCAACCAAAAAGGGACAATTAGCAGGTTCGAGACGGGGATGGGGCGGTTTTTTTACCTATAATTTATTGAGCGAAATTAGTAGAACATTACTTACCCGTAAGCTAGAAAACCCGCAATGGGCCGATATTTGGCAAAGCACAAGATCAAGTGCCGGATATATGAGTAGCAGATATACTTGCGAAGGCAAAACTTGCAATCAAACGCTTATTTATAAATCTGTTGAAAAAGTAAAAGGTAGAACCATCATCCGTTCTGAAAAAGATAATGATTTGCAATAAATGAATTGAAATATAGAAAACAAAAAAGAGCAACTCCTATTTAGAAAGTTGCTCTTTTTTATACTTTTTATTTGATATTACAATCGATAGGTAATTCCAAACATCAACATACTTGTTTTCATGGTGTAAGAAACTTCACTTCCCGGAATTGCGCCATATGGATTTGTTTCGCTAATCATCATTGGGTTTAATATTTGTCCCTTTGTTGCACCGCCGCTGGTACCATAATGATACACGGTGTTAAATGTAGCTTTCTTATTCAATTCAAATCCAAAGCCTAATTGAAATGCATGTTTAATAATAGCTGTTGCAGGTGTAGAGAAAAATGCCAATGTGGGATCAATTGGATTACTGCTATAGGTATAGCCTACACGAAGAGGAATTTTTTTCACGCCTTTGTATTGAATTCCGGCAGAAACAATGGAAATGTTTTTCCAACCAAATCCATTTACTGATGCTGTTGGCGACCATCCTTTAGTATTAAAGCCTTCTGTTTTTTCGTAATTCACAGTTCTGTAATCTGCAGCTACATCTATGGCTTTATTTGAGTATCCAATACCTACAGAAAAAATTGCAGGATAGTTCATTTTAAAAGACACATTGGGTGCTTCGCTTCCATCTAAATAACGATTACTGAAATTAAATGATTTGAACGTTTGTTTGGTTTTGTAAGAGACGCCTAATTTTAATCCCTTTAAAGATTGATAATAAATTCCGGCTTGTGCGCCCCAACCCGTTGCGCCGGCTTTGTTACTTTTTGGATAACCCAAGTAAGGATTTGGAGAAGCTAATGGATTTGGACTTAAAGATAAATTAGCTGCATTGAATGCCGGAGAAAAACCAATAGATAAATGTTTACACAATTTAACGGCATAAGTAAAGCTTACTTGCATCAATTGATAGTCGGATTTAATTTGTCCAAAACCGCCCATTGATTGCGGAAAATTAATAGGGTTGGTATTGCTTTCATTAAAGGTTACGCCAAATCCACTAATACCAAATGCACTGATTCCAAAATGATGTTTACTGTTCTTTTTACCAAATTTATACGCAACAGCAGGCATTGGAGAAACCCCTCTATCATCTTTCGATTTTCCGCTCATGGAAGAATTTGGGCCTGTTGGAACAGTAGATGAAAGTTCGGGAGATGAAAAGAATAACCCAACATTTGCAGACAATGTTTTATCATTAATAGCTGTAATACTTGCCGGATTCCATTGTAATGCACCACTAATATCTATGGGTTGTGCCGTAGCAGCGCCGCCCATCGACATATTTGTTGCACCAATGCCTTGCATGATATGTCCGGTTTGTGCTTGTATTAAAAAAGGGGATAATCCAATCCCAATCATTGCAATTAGCTTTTTCATAAAAATTATTTAATACGTTTAATAAATAAAATTTCCTTTTTGATAAGCTTACTACACATTTGTTCATTTTAAATAAGATGAACTTAAATAGCAACAGTTATCCAAATTAGAAAATGCAAAATTAAACGGAGCGCATATTGGGTTTTATGATAACAAAATCAAAGCATACTGATATTACTCATGCTGTTAAATTCGCTTGTGCTTTTTTTGTAATATCAATAAGGCTGTTGCAAAACATCTTTTATCAACCATTAAAATCATTAGCATTATTATTGAATACAAAAAAAAGAGGCCATCCGAAGATAGCCTCTCATTCC
>JBMOEQ010000325.1:0-3103 GCA_049314655.1 Ferruginibacter sp.
ACCAATTTCGAAATGGAAACATCGGCTATGTATGGTTTAGGAAGATTATTAGGGCACCATTGCTTAAGTTTAAACGCTATTGTTGCCAATAGAATAAGTAAAACATTTTCAAAAGATAGTGGCAAAGCTGTTGAAGCTTTAATTGAGCAATCGTTAGGCATTTTCGCTGATTCAAATATATAAACATGACCCTTAGTTTTTATAAATATCAAGGTACCGGAAACGATTTTATCATTCTTGATAATTATTTTAATACAACGCCGCAATTGTCCGAAAAACAAATTCGCCGATTGTGCGATAGGCATTTTGGAATTGGTGCCGATGGCTTGATGTATCTCAATAAAAAAGAGAAATACGATTTTGAAATGGTGTATTACAATGCCGATGGAAAGCCAAGTAGCATGTGTGGAAATGGAGGCAGATGCTTGGTGAAATTTGCGTTTCATTCAGGCATTATAAAAAGTACCTATCATTTTATTGCAGTTGATGGTGATCATGAAGCCGAAGTAGATATCGACGGCATTGTAAGTTTAAAAATGCAAGATGTGCATGGAGTAACTACAACAAGCGGACATTCAATTCTTAATACAGGCTCTCCTCATCTCATCAAATTTGCAACTGATGTTAAAGATATTGACGTTTTGGAAACCGGTCGCAGCATACGTTTCAGCAAGCAATTTGAAGAAGAAGGCATCAATGTAAACTTCGTAGAAAACATTGGAGAAGATGCCATATATGTTCGTACTTACGAAAGAGGCGTTGAAGATGAAACCTTAAGCTGTGGTACAGGAGTAACAGCAGCGGCACTCCTCTCGGCACATAATGAATGTGGTTTTAATACTGTAGAAGTAAAAACACCGGGCGGAAATTTAAGTGTTGAATTTGATAAAGAAGACGATAATAACTTTACCAATATTTGGCTTTGCGGACCCGCAGAATATGTTTTTAAAGGAGAAATTAATATTAAAGATTAAAGTTGAAATTGTAAGATGTAAACATTTATCGTACCACTTAAATTACCTTAACAGCAAAGCATATGATACAATATTTCAACAACGTAGAACATAAAACCATTGCTGTAGATAAACCCGAAATTGGCACTTGGGTAAATGTATTGCCGCCGCTTAAACAAGAAGAATTTTTTGAGCTGAGCGAATCGTTAGATATCCCTATCGACTTCTTAAAAGATTCACTAGATATTGATGAAAGAAGCCGTTATGAAATAGATGATAATGTAAAACTGATTGTTATTAAAACGCCAACTGAAAACAATTCGTTTAATGAAAGTGATGCGTTTTACATTACCATTCCAATTTGTATCATCCTTACCCATAATCAAATTGTAACGGTAAACTCTTTTGAAAATGAAGCCATCAAAAAATTTCTGAATACTTTTCAAAACCGTAATCCGGATGAAAAAAATATGATGGCTTTAAAAATCTTCGAAAAAGTAACCACCAATTTTCAAGATTATCTTAAAGAAATTAATCTTAGAAGAAACGCTCTCGAACAAAAATTATACGATGCCAACAGAAATGAAGAATTGCTTCAACTCATGCGCATTCAAAAAAGTTTAGTGTATTTCATCACTGCATTAAGAAGTAATGAATTATTGATGATGAAAATGGCCCGTACCAATATATTACAGTTAAAAGAAGATGAGAAAGATTTCTTGGATGATTTGATTGTAGAAACCAGTCAGGCCTTGGAGATGGCCAATACTTATACCAATATTTTGAGCAGTACGTTGGATGCATTTGCAAGTATCATTAGCAATAATCAAAATGAGGTTTTAAAACGACTTACCACACTTACCATCGTACTTACCGTGCCCATTCTTATTGCCAGTATTTACGGAATGAATGTACCTATTCCTTATAAAGACACGCCTTATGCTTTTTGGATTCCGGTAATCATTTCCATCATTATTCTAATGGTAGCCGGTTGGAATTTTTGGAAAAGAAATAAAAAATAATGTATGATCAGTGTTCGTGTGTATGGCTTATTAATAAATACAAGTCAGCAAGTATTGGTGAGTGACGAATTTATCCGAGGAAATTATTATACCAAATTTCCGGGAGGTGGGTTAGAATTTGGAGAAGGTACTCGTGATTGCTTACGCCGCGAGTTCATAGAAGAAATGAACCTTAAAGTTGAAGTTACTGATCATATTTATACTACCGATTTTTATCAACAAAGTGCATTTAATACAAGTCAGCAAATACTCTCTATTTATTATTTTGTAAAGGCTTTGGAACCCATTCAAGTGCCTTTAAAAAATCAACCTTTTGATTTTGATGCGCAACAGTTGGAAATCTATGCGCAAACCAAACAAATAGAAACTTTTAGATTTATCAATTGTGAAGATTTCTCCCCTGCGCAAATGAGTTTACCAATAGATAAAATTGTGGCCGATTTGATAAAAGGAAAAACACAATAGCCGCTATCATCAACATAAGACCTTCCTCATTTCCGTATTTTACAATTACCTTTACCGTTCATTCAGCCGGGTTATCGTTCCGTTTTTGCGGAGAGGAAAGTCCGGACAGCATAGAGCAACATACCGGTTAAGCGCCGGCTTCTATTCCTTGGCAACAGGGTGTAGAAAGAGCAAGTGCCACAGAAAATAACTACCCGTTTTCGGGAAAAGGTGAAAACGTGAGGTAAGGGCTCACGGTTCTTTGCAGTAATGCATCGAATGGGTAAACCTTATGTGCTGTAATGCCATGTACACCAGTGGTTGAAAGCGGCTCGCTTGAAGTAGCGGCAACGTTGCTCCATTGGAGGGTAGGCAGCTAGATTGTAACAGCAATGTTGCAACCAGATAAATGATAACCATCCATCTTTTGATGGATACAGAATCCGGCTTATAGGCTGAATGATTTTTTTTTAACGTGGTTGAAGTATAAAAAATTCACTCAAATGAAATAGAACATCCTCAACCCTAAACCTCTAAACCCCTAAACTTCTAAACCTTATTCCAAAAGCTTATTTTTGTAACAAAGTTTAAAAGCTAAAAAGAATGCACATCAAATCTAACAGTATCCACCTAAACCCCTAAACTACTAAACCTTCTAAACCTTCTTCCAATGGCTCATCTTTC
>JBMOEQ010000326.1:0-3089 GCA_049314655.1 Ferruginibacter sp.
CATTGAACATTTAAAATTTAAAATTCAACATTCAACATTCAAATTAAGCATGATGTTACGTGAAGACAAGTACCATTGCGGCGTGTAATTAGTTGAGGAGTTTAGGGTTTAGAGGATGAACAATGGGTGAACTGTTGCTGAACGATTGTTTAACGATTGTTGAATTGCTTCTCCGAGCAGGGACTTCCCTTTAAACATTTAAAATTTAAAATTCAACATTCTTAAAGTTTGCTGAATCACAAACAAATACAATTATTCCAAATCCTGAAAGGATTTAATATGATTAATTAAAAGACCAAGAGACATCGCCCAACCCTGAAGGGGTTGAACATCATTATTGCAAAGGTTCGAGTTTCCTCGAACCTTTGCAATAAAACAATTTACAGTTATTTAATTTTAACTTTAATCACTGATTTAAATGCCGCTCCATCTGTTATTTCCAAATGATATACTCCCGCCGGCAAAGATGGAATTTGAATGGGCACAAGCGCTAAACCTCCCTGATGTGAATAGGAACTAGTATTCATGATTTGTCCTAATGCATTCGTTAATTGCAAATTGTATTTTGCTGCAGGTAAATCATTTAAATGCAATTGAACTACATTTCCTGTAACCGGATTAGGAGAAACAAATAAACCCGAACGAATTTTAGCTATATCAACCATTGCTGTATTACTGTATGCTACAATACCACCATTACCCAAAGCTTTAATGCGATAATAATATTTACCCGGAGTAGGTTCAACATCGGTAAATGCATAAGTAGCATTACCACTATTAAATCCAGAACCTTGAACACTGCCTAAAGGCGTAAAGTCTATACCATTATACGATCTTTCTACTTGGTAAGTATTTAAATTATATTCACCATTGGCAACCCAATTAACAACTACATTTCTATCTTGTTGTGCAGCAGAAACCTTAACAAATTTCACTAATTTTTTAAATACTATTCTAAAACGATCAGCTCTTGCAGAAGCCGCATCGCTATTAATAGAAAAATTAAACCATGTAGATCCAGTCAATGCAATCTGTGAATAGGTATTTGTATATCTATCTTCAAGCCATGCATTTAAACTGTCGGTTGCAATTTGATCGGCAATAAATTCGAAACTATAATTGCGCTGTGTAGATCGGGTTAAGCGTAAGAAAATAGTATCTCCTTCTTGTATCGGTTGACGTCTTTCTAGTGCTAAGAACTTACTATTGCGCATCAAACCAAAATTTTCATTCACATTACCAAACTTAATGCCATCCAAAATATCTGTTTCATTTGAAAACTCAGGTGCAAATTGAACCAATGTGCCATCTGCTAATTCATTTACCGGCGTTGTTTCATTTTTCAAATGGATGTTAATGGCCATTGAAGGTGCATCTTTACCATTGGGTGTTGTTGGTCTAAATATGTTTAAATTGTTAGTGGTAGATTTATCGACTTCATCAAACTGCACATAAGGGGTGGAAGCTCCTGTAGTTTCTACTACGAAAGCTTGACTAGACTGAATCACTTGCGTTTGTGCAACCGTACCACTACTGCTTACCGGAACTTTTACCGGATTATAAGCTGTACCTGCATCTAATAAAACATAGCCACCTACAATATTTAAATTTGGATCCCAACTCCAAAATTTATTGGCCACATTGTTTAATGTTAAATTGGCGAAATCTACCGGCGATGCATACGGGTTTCCAATAAGCGTATATCCGCCAACGGTAGTATTGGCCGGAAATCTATAGGCTTGAACTTGTAAACGACCAGTATCTCTAATGGTAGTAGATAATACACTGCCGTACGCATAAAAAGCATTTACATTTAATGCGGTTCTATCGCCTCTAATAAACATAAAATATCCAACATTATCCGGTGTGTTGGTATTGCCACCTACCCCATTATTGACCATGCCCGTTGTGCCGGAAATTAATGCAGTTGCATTTCTAGTATTTAAAACATTATCGAACTGACTGGTAGTTTGATTGAATTTTTTTAAGGAGGCATTGTTGAGCGGACTAGGATCTAAACCATTAGCAGCTTGGTTCGCCGATGGCCCGGATATATAAGTTCCGCTTCCTGGAGTATTATTACCGCCTATTTGCCAACTGTTGAAAAAAGTATTGGAAGCAGTAACGGTAACGGGTGCTGTAATTAAACGCCATGCTCTTCTTCCCGGGAAATAACGTTCTACAACAAATTTTCCATTGGTACCTCCATTGGTATACACTATAGAGGCGGTTGATGGCAAAGAAGCTAATCGTCCAGTTTTGGTAGAAGTAGATAGAAATGAAACAAAACTACTATTACCCACATCTAACTTAGCATTATTGCCAAAGGTTAATGCCCCTTCTATGCCTAAACTAGATTGGGCAATAAAACCTGATGCACTACTATTATTTACATTTAAATGATTAAAGGTAAATTCAGGTGCTACTGAATTATAGGTTTGTGCTGTGGTGGTATTATTGAATTCTACCGTACCATCATTATGTGCAAACACAGCCACACTTGTTTTAGATAAATTTTCATTGATGAGTAAAGTACCTGATGGTGCAGTTTTTGTATCTGTACCACTCAATACTAAATTCTGGTATGCCTGCCCGTTAGTAATTTGTTGACTACCGCTTACAAATTGTGGCGAAGTTCTGGAGTATTCAACAATACTTCCTGTATTTAATGTGATGGTTTCAATACTGGTATTTATGGAAGTACCGGTTGCTCCACTAAATCCGTTTACATCGCCTGTTTTAAATCTTCCACCGTTTTCTATAATTACTGATTGTGGTGAACCTGATGGACCTGTAATTGCATCATCATTAATGGTAAATACACCAGTAGATTTTACTGTAAATGATCCACCACTATTGAGGGTAATATTACCTGAAGAATTAGCTACATTATTACCTGAAACTTCAATATTGAAATAAGCTTTAGTATTAATGGTTTGTGCCGTTACTTGAGATGAATAAAATTCTACAACGCCACCGGTTAAACTATAAGTGCCGCCCATATTAGGTGATTGTCCTGTTTGGCTGCATCTAAACCTACCATTCGTCATAGTAAAATTAGTGGCCGCACTACCAAAAGTATTATTGCT
>JBMOEQ010000327.1:0-3070 GCA_049314655.1 Ferruginibacter sp.
ATTTCCACTTTTTCGTAGCGGAGGGTGTGCGTGTTATAGAAATATTTGATTTTTTTCATGTGTTCTTACTATGCTTTTCATTTATCCCACTTGGCATCAACTGCTTTGAGGAGGATATTGGTGATCCATAAAGAAATCTAAAATAAGTGCTTTAATTGGCATTTATTGACTCGTGTAAATATTCCATCTCAGCACCGATTTCTTTACCTTTGCACCAAATTTCGATAAAGTCTACAAATATAGACTGTTATATTGCAAAAATCAACCTAAAATCAAAGGTTTATGAACACTGGGTCTACCGATCAAAACCCCTTAACGGAGGAACAATTTTTAACTGCTGCCGAAATTCGCACTAAGTTTTTGGCGTTTTTTTTCTCTAAAGCACATACCATCGTTCCTTCTGCACCTATCGTTTTAAAAGACGATCCTACTCTTTTGTTTACCAATGCAGGGATGAACCAGTTTAAAGATTATTTCTTAGGCAATAAACCTGCGCCCTTTAATCGAGCTGCCGATACCCAAAAATGTTTACGGGTAAGTGGCAAACACAACGATTTAGAAGAAGTAGGGGTAGATACCTATCACCATACCATGTTTGAAATGTTGGGCAATTGGAGTTTTGGCGATTATTTCAAGGCCGAAGCCATTGCTTGGAGTTGGGAATTGTTAACCGATGTATATAAAATTCCCAAAGACCGTTTGTACGTTACCGTTTTTGAAGGCGATGAAAAAGAAAAAATCCCGGCTTCTACCATTGCTTTAGCCGAATGGCGCAAATTGGTGCCGGATGAAAGAATTGTATACGGCAATAAAAAGGATAATTTTTGGGAAATGGGCGATACCGGACCCTGTGGCCCTTGCAGCGAAATACATGTGGATTGCAGACCCGATGATGAAAGACAATTAATTCCCGGAAAAGATTTAGTGAATAAAGACCATCCTCAAGTGATTGAAATTTGGAACAATGTATTCATCCAATACAATCGTAAAAAAGATGGCAGTCTCGAATTATTGCCTTCTGCACACGTAGATACAGGAATGGGTTTTGAAAGATTGGTAAGGGTATTACAACAAAAACAAAGCAATTACGATACCGATGTATTTAGCGGCACTATTGCCGAAACTGCACGTATTGTAAATAAAAAGTACACCGGTGGCGATGATAAACAAAGCGTGGCATTTAGAGTAATTGCCGATCATATTCGTGCTATATCATTTACCATTGCCGATGGACAATTGCCTTCTAATACCGGTGCCGGATATGTTATTAGAAGAATTCTTCGTCGTGCCGTACGTTATTATTTTTCTTATCTCGATTATAAGCAACCTTTATTGTTTCAACTGTTGCCGCTTATTGCAAAACAATTCGAAAATGTTTTCCCCGAATTGAATGATCAATTAGACTTTATTCAAAAAGTAGTGAAAGAAGAAGAGGATGCTTTCTTGCGCACTTTAGATAAAGGATTAAAAAAGATGGATGGCATTATTACCACAGCTACAGCAAGTACTCAAAAAACGATTTCTGGTACCGAAGCATTTGAATTGCTCGATACGTTTGGTTTCCCCATCGATCTTACCCGATTAATTGCTCGAGAAAATAACCTTGATGTTGATGATGCAGGTTTTGAAAAAGAAATGCAGGAGCAAAAAAATAGAAGTCGCTCTGCCGCCGCACTAAATACCGAAGATTGGGTAAACTATATAGAAAATGTATCTAATCGTTTTGTAGGCTACGATGCGCTAACCACTACAACAAGATTAATTAAGTATAGAAAAGTAACCGGCAAAAATAAAACCGCTTATCAATTGGTTTTAGAAGCTACGCCTTTTTATGCAGAGAGTGGTGGACAAACAGGTGATACGGGCACCCTTCAATTTGGTGTTGAAACGATTGCTGTTACCAATACCAAAAAAGAAAACGACCTCATCATTCATTTCACCGATGAATTGCCTGCCAATGTAGAAGGAGATATTGTTGCAACCGTGGATGGGGAAAGAAGAAAAGCCATTACCGTACACCATAGCGTAACCCACTTAATGCACGCAGCATTGCGCAGTGTTTTAGGAACCCATGTGGCACAAAAAGGAAGTTTGGTAAGTGATGAACATTTGCGTTTCGACTTCAGTCATTTTGCAAAAGTTACCGATGAAGAAATTGCTGCCGTTGAAAAAATAGTGAATGCAAAAATTCGCGAAAATGTACCGGTGGTTATTAAATCTATGAATAAGGAAGAAGCAATAGCATTGGGTGCGATGGCTTTATTTGGAGAAAAATATGGCGATGTAGTTCGGGTAGTTATTATGGATCCCGAATATTCTGTAGAGCTTTGTGGTGGAACCCATGTAGGCTATACCGGCGAAATTGGTTTATTTAAAATTAAACACGAATCGGCTGTAGCAGCGGGTGTTAGAAGAATTGAAGCCGTATCGGGATTTGCGGCAGAACAGTTTATCAATCACCAATTATCCGAATTATCCATAGCTAAGCAACTCTTAAAAAATCCAAAAGAAATTGGAAAAACCATTGAGCAATTGCTTGCCGAAAACACCACATTAAATAAGCGCATTGATGGATTAGAAGCCCGTCAGTTAGTAGGCATACGAAATGCTTTATTGCAGAAAGATGAAATTATAAACAATGTAACCTTCATTGGAGATATTGTGGAGGTTTCGGGTATTGATGCATTAAAGAAATTGTGTTTAGATTTAAAAAATCACCTACACGATCACTTGGTAGTTTTGTGTGCCAATGTTGATGGAAAAGCTTTTGTGGCGGTTGGCATTGCCGATACCGTTGCAGCGGCTAAGCAATTGGATGCTGCAAAAATTATTCGCGATGTAGTGGCGCCATTGATAAAAGGCGGTGGAGGCGGACAAAAAAATCTGGCTTCTGCCGGCGGACAAGATGTGGCCAATTTGCCTCAAGTAATTGAACAAGTGAAAGCAATATTGGGATAATCTATTTCAATTATATTTTTAAAAGGGCCGTTTAATTATTAAATGCGCCCTTTTTTTATGAAATCAACAGAAAAAATTGCCTCCATCTAAATTGAAATCGTTTCAAGTTCTA
>JBMOEQ010000328.1:0-3045 GCA_049314655.1 Ferruginibacter sp.
AGTGGATGCAGATTTGAGCGATTCAGTTGATCTAAAATAGTTGTATTTAAAATAATTTTAAGAGCTCACTTCGGTGGGCTTTTTTTTTAAGTGGAGGTTTTCACGCTTTGTTTTATCTATTAATTAATCCTACTATTTGGGTTTTAATATTTAATTTGCCCATCGAATATGTTGAAGCAATTATACATACAGAATTACGCCATTATAGATGAAATTTCGATTGATTTTTCAACCGGATTAAATATCATAACCGGAGAAACCGGTGCCGGCAAAAGTATATTAATGGGTGCATTAGGACTCATTTTGGGCGATAGGGCAGATAGTGCAGCTTTATTGAATAAAGAAAAAAAATCAATAGTTGAAGGTCGATTTTCAACAGAAGGGCGCAAAGCAATAATTACATATTTAAACCAGCAGGAGCTTGATGCAGAGGAGGAATTGGTTATTCGAAGAGAGTTTGCTCCTAATGGGAAATCTCGTTCATTTGTAAATGACACACCTGTTTCGTTGCAGCAATTGAAAGCATTGAGTGGCATGTTGGTAGATTTGCATCGCCAATTTGATACACTTGATTTAGGAGAAGATGACTTTCAGCGAAATGTAGTGGATGCACTTGCAGGCAATTTTTCGGAATTGAAAAGTTATGCTTCCTTCTATCAACAATACATAAATGCAAAACAAATATTAACTCAGTTAAAAGTTCGTCAACAACAGGCCAACGCAACGTTAGATTATCACCAATTTTTGTTTACTGAATTAGAAGAAGCCAATTTTGAGGCCAATGAATTAGAAACTTTAGAAGCCGAAATTAAATTACTCAATCATGCAGAACAAATCAAACAGCAATTGGCTGAAATTTGTTTTGTATTAAATGAAAATGAATCACCCATTGTTCAAACAGTAAAAACACTCGCCAATAAAGTTGGGGGTATAACGGCTATTTTACCTGCACTGCAAGAATTATATGATCGATTAATGGCAACACAGGTAGAACTGCAAGATATTGCTGCTGAGTTGGAACATGCGAATGATAAAGTTGTGTACAATGCCGATAGGATTCAGTTGGTGAACGATAAATTAGCACTAGGTTATCGTTTACTAAAGAAGCATAATGTACAAACTACGGCCGCTTTAATTGAAATAAAAGCGCAATTAGAACAACAATTATTACAACATACTAATTTAGAGGTTGAGATTGCAACTAAAGAAAAAGAAGTAGAAGCTTTATTGCAAACATGTTCAAAACTTGCAAATGCAATTTCACTAAATAGAAAAGCCGCTATTCCCGGATTCACAGAAAAAGTGAATTTGCTTTTAGCTCAAGTAGGCATGCCTAATGCAAGGTTAAAAGTAGATATACAAGCGCAGCAATTGGATCAATATGGAATAGATTTAATACATTTTGTTTTTGATGCCAATAAAAGTAATAGATTCGAATTGTTATCGAAAGTGGCAAGTGGGGGCGAGTTAAGCAGAATCATGTTGTGTATTAAATCTTTAGTGGCTAAAAAACTTCAATTGCCCACATTAATATTTGATGAAATTGATACAGGGATCAGTGGAGAGGCAGCAAGACAAGTTGCACAAATCATGAAATCACTTTCTTCGGCACATCAATTATTGTCTATTACCCATCAACCTCAAATTGCTGCTAAAGCTGATGCGCATTATTTTGTGTTTAAAGCTGTTAAAGGCAACCAAATTGCAACCGGCATTCGTTTATTAAGTGTTTCTGAAAGAGTAGAGACTATTGCACAGATGCTCAGTGGCGCTCAGCCTACCCCTGCGGCCATTCAAAATGCCAAAGAGATGCTGAGTAGCTAAAGAGGTTAAAATGTTAACGAAGCTCTTTTTATTGGCTTTAGTAGTGTTTGCAATGGTTGTTATTTGGTATTAACAAGAGTTTTTGATTGAATATATTCGTCCCAAAGGCAGCTTTTACCGATTCTTATTATTTCTAGTAATACAGGTAATGGCTATACTTTTTTATCATTTTACTTTTAGGCACTACCATTATTTATTTCAAAGATTTTTTCTTTAAAAGATAAGAGTCCTATTTTTACCGAATAAATACAAGTTTTTTATGTCAAATAATTTATTAAAAGGAAAGAAAGGAATCATTTTTGGCGCATTAGATGAAAAATCAATCGCTTGGAAAACCGCATTGCGTTGTCATGAAGAGGGCGCATCAATTATGTTAACCAATGCGCCTGTAGCAATGCGTATGGGAGAAATCAATAAACTAGCTGAAATAGTTAATGCCCCCGTTGTTCCTTGTGATGTAAGCAGCAATGAAGATGTATTAAATCTTATTACGAAAGCGAAGGAGCATTTTAATGGCGGTGTAGATTTTATTTTACATTCTATAGGCATGAGTTTGAATGTTAGAAAAGGAAAGCATTATACCGAAATTGATTATGGTTTCAATGCAAAAACACTGGATATATCTGCAATGAGTTTACATCGTGTTTTAGCAACCGCAATGAAAGAAGATGCCATTAATGAATGGGGTAGTGTAGTTGCGCTTTCATATATCGCAGCTCAACGAGTATTCCCTGATTATAATGAAATGGCTGATGCAAAATCTCTGTTAGAAAGTGTTGCCCGTAGTTTTGGATATCATTATGCGGTTAAAAAGCACGTTCGTATTAATACTGTATCTCAATCACCTACTAGAACTACTGCAGGAAGTGGTGTAAAAGGCTTCGATGGCTTTATTAATTATGCCGAAAAAATGAGCCCGCTTGGAAATGCAAGTGCAGAAGATTGTGCAAATTATTGTGTAACCTTATTTAGCGATTATACACGGATGGTAACGATGCAAAATCTATTCCATGATGGCGGATTTTCATTTACAGGCGTTACTACTGAAGTAATTGAACAAATGGAAAAGTAAAAATTACTAGGTCTATTTTAAAATTCAAATTATGGATTGGATTGAAAGTATGGGATTATTAGGATCTATTTTAAGTAGTATTACATTTTTACCGCAAGTATATCAAACTTGGAAAACAAAAAGTGTACGCGACTTAAATTTATTAATGA
>JBMOEQ010000329.1:0-3044 GCA_049314655.1 Ferruginibacter sp.
TGGCGTAGGGGTAGCAATGGTTTTCCCTACCGGAATTTTCCCTGAAATTCTAGCGGGGATCAGGAGGTTCGATATAAAGAACGCAATCCTTCTGGTAAATGTCCTTGCCAATCTTGCAGGCTTTTACGTTCTGATAGACCAGGGGTATTCGGTCCTTTCAATCGCCATTTTTACTGCGGTACTAAACCTATTCACTAACGTCGTCATGATTATTTTCATCATCAGGATACTTCCCGGCTTCCGTATCTCGCCATTCCTTGCGGATTTTGCGAAACTCAAGGAAATTTCATCATTCAGCATCTATTCCTATATATGTACCGTTTCCGATATTTTCATAACAAGAATGGACAGGATAATAATCGGTTACTTCTGGGTACATCCATGTTCTACTGTCTATTATACCGGGATAATGATTAAATGCAGGATGCTCTTTTGAAATAATTGCATTGGTTTCATTAAACAAAGTTCCCTTATAAATATCTAGTATATCAGCAATTTCGCCACAATAAATTTGTACACCTTCAATATTCAATGCCAACTTGAGTATAAACTCAATCACTTTTTCGCTTACCGGATATTTACTGAAATGAGAAGGCTCTAACAACAACACTCTATTGGCAGGCAGATCTTTTCTCCATAACGGATCTAAATTATATCCATTATAAATAAGTGTAGGTAAATCGGTATCAATAAAAGGAACAGTCGTTAATGGCAATTGCGTTGTTAATTCTAAAACAGATGTTCCTTGTAACACATCCGGAACAGCCATCATCGAAATAGCTTCATACGATTGATCTAAAAAAGTATTGCGTTGGTTGCTGTGCGTGTACTTATTAATATTCTCTTGATTGCAATAATACTTTTTTGATGCAAATGCGCCGGCCACCCATTGCCAACTGCAATTATTACTGGCTATATCGCCATCCAATAAATGATAGTACATCCATCTTGAAGGTTGAAGCCAATATGCTTTTGCAATATTGCAAGTTAATGCAGCAACATACATTCTACAATGGTTGTGCATATATCCGGTAGTATATAATTGTTGTATGGATTGATCAATGGCCTCAATATCGGTTGCGGCATTTTGTAATGCGGCCACCATTTCGAAATGACTTACATCAGTTTGCGCTTGTTTTAAATCTTGTTCAATTAAATGTCCTTTTGATTGCCATACCCGTTGATAATATTCACGCCAAGCCAACTCTTGTAAAAACTTTTCAATTTCGTAAGTTTTATATCCTTTGTTTAATACAATTTCTTTTACTTGTTGTACGCTTATTACACCTCTTGAAATATAGGGCGATAAATAAGTAACCGCTCCATTGATAAAGTTTCTTGTTTTGGCATATTGCAGCGGATTTATTAGATGCATTTTTTCAAGTATGCATTTATAATCTGTAACCCATTCTGTTGGCGACATCTTATTTTCAATATCAAATAATGTTGGCATCGTTATCTTTTGCTAATCTTATTTTGAGTAATGGTTTTTTGTAAGGCACATTTAAAGCGGGTGATAGTTTCGGTTCTTAATGCTTGGTGCTTTGTGGTTCTTCCATGCGTTCTTTTGCGCCACATTTTAAAACTACTGGCTTTCATATTTTTACGCATCAATAGTATAACCTCTTTTTCCTTTAATCCAAACTGTGCTTCTATGGCTTCAAAAGTAGTTCTGTCTTCCCATGCCATTTCTATAATTCGGTCAATGGCTTCGGGAGATAAAGATTTTTCAATCGTCATGTTTCTATATTTAGTTTGATGTGGTTGCTGTTTTATTTCTTCTGCATTGATCACTACAATATTTTACTTCGTGCCAAACCTTTGCCCATTTTTTTCGCCAACTGAATGGCCTATTACAAACCACACAAATTTTAGTGGATAGGTTTTCTTTTTTTATTCGTTTCAATGTTCAAATTGCCTTTCTATTATTTGAAATGTATTGTTTAAAAAACATCCTTCTACCCAATACACCACACAATATTTATGCAAAGCCGGATGCTAATGAAATAATTGGTGTGGGGAAATTTTGGCTACGGCTTTTGCCTTAAGCATTGTAACAATTGTAAGAACGTAATGTTTAAAAATACCGCTCGTATTAAAATGAACTGCGTAAACGACTACTTTGAGTACAATTAAATTTGATGCATGCTTTTAATATAATTGTTTTAATTTACTAATGTTCAACTCAACCATAACCATGAAATCTATTGTCGTATTATTTATTGTACTATTTAATGGCTTGCTGTATAGCACTGCACAATCTATACATGAATTCCCCTTACCCGTTGATGCTTTGTATGGTGTAGATAAAAGCAATGCCCTTGTTGATCCCAATGGCAAATGGATTTTGATAAAAACAACAGATCGAGAATTGAATGCGCAGCTCACTTTATATCGTTTACCCGATGGTAAAATTTTAGACAGTGTTGTTGATAATGAAAACCAACGCTTTGGTGATATTGTTGCTACTGCAGATGGACAAGGATTTTATAGTTACAGTAAATACTCATCTAATCCATTAGTAGTGTATGATATTTCTAAAGGTTTACAGCATCCGGTTTATGAAATACAACTGCCAATTGCAGCAAATACAATTGCATACACTTTGCATAGCGCTATCATCTCACTTCAAAAAAAATCGGCTACAATGGTTATATATAATGTAGCTGAAGCTGGTGCCGAAAGTGAATTGGATATGTCGTCTGCAGGCATCTTGGGCAAACCTGTTCAATACAAATACAAATTGATTAATATTCGTTTAGATCAACCTAATACAATTAATTTCAGTTCTTATTTCAATACCACCGATTGCAAATTGGTAGGCAATGCCGATAAATGTTGGCTTATTAGTACATCATGCTTTAAAGAATATCAATTCAAAGTAAGTGTACATGCGGTAAATACATCTACAGGCACATTAACGCCTATTGAAGCCATCAATCAATTGGGCATCAATAGTAATTTATTACAGATAAACGCCTATACTACATCAACAAATTATTGGTGGTTTGTAAACGGAGGTGAAATGTTTTTGTACAACGATT
>JBMOEQ010000330.1:0-3033 GCA_049314655.1 Ferruginibacter sp.
AAACCGATTCGTTAGTAGATGTGGTAGATTATATACATGGTAATTTCTTAAACGGTATTGCATAAAATCAACTTTAATGTTATAAAAAAAGTCGATGCCTTTTAACAAGACATCGACTTTTTAATTTTTGTAATTAACAATCAATTTATCGAATCAATACTACAGATCCTTTCATTTGAACAATTTTACCGTTTCTGTCTACCCCTTTTATCACCCAAATATAAGCGCCGGGTAATTGTTTCTTTCCTCTAAATAGTCCATCCCATCCTTGTAACCATTTATTAGTTTCAAATACCAACTCACCGTAACGGTTAAATACCCTGAAATATTCAGTAGATACAATACCAACCGGAGTTGGCCTAAATACATCATTTAATCCATCTCCATTGGGCGAAAATGCATTGGGCATATAATAGGTTGGACCAAGATATACCTTTACAAACACCGTATCATATCCAACGCATCCGGCTTCATCAGTTACACGAAGTTTAAAATAAGTGTCTTCTAAAATATTCACTTTAGGATTAGCAATAAACGGATTGTCGATTCTTAAAGAAGGTATCCATAAATATCCTACACCTCCACTTCCTAATAATTGATGTGGCATATTATAAACCGCAATGGTATCATTTCCGGCAAAAGCAGGTACTAGCGGCTGCATTTTAATAAATATACTATCACTTACACTAAAGTTACAACCGTAATTATCGGTTACAGTAAAAGTGTATAATCTAGAAGTATCTGGGCTTACAATGGTGAATGTAGTATCGGGTTGATTTACACCAATATTGGGCGTCCATGAATAATTTACTGTACCCGACAAATTAGTAACGGTTGGATGCAGCAAAGCTGATGTTTGATAACAAATTGCTGTATCTGCTCCTGCATAAACTATAGGCTTTTCCAAAACATTTACGATTATGGTATCCCGTCTTTCACAAATTCCCCATCTTGCTACAAGAATATACTGAACTGTATCAATTGGTGAAGCAACAGGATTTTTAATGGTTGAATCATTTAAAGCTGTACCGGGCGACCAATCAAAAACATTGGTTAATGCATTGGTTTGCGGTTGTAAGGTAATGCTGCTACCAGAGCAAACTGTTGTATCTCTACCCAACGATAAACGCATCGTATCATTCAATGCTATTTGTGCCGTTGAAGTGGCCGAGCAACCTTTTTGATCTCTTACAGTAATCGTATAATTTCCGGCAACAACTGAAAAACTATTAGAAGATTGCCAATTAATATTTGTATTGGGTTGAAGTGAAAATTCAAATGGTGCAGTGCCGCCGGTTTGTGTAACCGTAATTAATCCGTCGGCTGTTCCTGTACAAGTTGATGCTACTATTGAAGTAGTAGACAAGCTTAAAGTAATGGGTTCTGTTACGGTAAAATTAGTATCTACAATACAACCATTTTGATCTTTAATGGCAACATTATAAGGCCCTGCAGCGATATTATTAAACAAAGGGTTGGTTTGGAAAGTTCCACTATTCAATGAAAACTCATAAGGCGTTGTACCTAAACTTGCACTTGCAGTAATTGTACCATTAGCCAATCCATTACATAATGGTCGTACAACAGTAATACCCGGAATAATTCTTGGAGCAGTTCCTACAACAATATTATTCAACGTTTTTAAACATCCGGCACTGTCTCTAACTGTTAAGGAATAACTAGTGGGCAATAGTCCTGCAAATAAATTGCTTTGTTGAAATGGCCCAGTTCCCAAAGCAAATTCAAATGGCGCAATTCCTGCAGCGGCATTAATGGTGATACTTCCTGTTGGTGAAGTTAAACAAGCAGCAACAGATTGAACGGTAGTTGCTGATACTCCCGGATTATTACTCACTGTTCGGGTAAAATTAAATACACAGTTATTGGCGTCCACTACTTGAAGATTATAGTTTTGTGCCAATAGATTTCTAAATATGCCCGAATCTTGAAAAGTTACCCCGCCATCATTTGAATATTGAAAAGGAGGTGTACCTAAACTGGTTGATATGATAATGGTGCCAGTAGCAGAGCCGGAACAAGCCGCATTGTATACGGTTGCAGATGCAGCAACACCCGGACTGTTGTTTACAGTTATTGGCACTGTAGTACTACACCCATTTTGATCTTTCACCAATACCGTATAAGGAGCGGCCAATAAACCCGTAAATTGATTGGGTAATTGAAAGTTGACACCGTTATCTAAAGAGTATTGATAAGGCAATAAACCTGCGGCCGGTGTAACTGTAACATTGCCAGTAGCCGAACCAGAACAAGCAGCATTAACACTAGTAGCCGTAGCCGTTATGCCGGCGCCATTATTTACTGTAACAGGTAAAGTAGCGCTGCAGCTATTTGCATCAGTAACCTGAAGGGTATAAGTAGTACCCCCCAATAAATTACTAAAAGTAGGTGAACTTTGAGGTGCTCCTCCATTAAGTGTAAAATTAAATGGCGCTAAAGCATTGGCCGAAGGCAATACCGTTAAGCTTCCTGAAGCAGATCCGGCACAAGCCGCACTGATGGAAGATGAAGTGACAGAAATACCAACACCATTATTAATTGGAACAGGCAAGTTAGCAATACAACCGTTTCCATCACGAACAACAATGTTATAAGTAATTCCTCCCAATAAATTATTAAAAGCAGAAGTACTTTGAGGTGTACCTCCATTTAAAGAATAAGAAATTGGTGCAATGGCATTGGCTGATGGCAATACTGTTAATGATCCGGAAGCAGATCCAGCACAAGCAGAACTTACCGTACTTGCAGAAGCCGTAATACCTGCTCCATTATTTACTAAAACTGGAAGGTTTGTAATGCAACTGTTTCCATCTTGAACTGTAATATTATAAGTTGTTCCCCCCAATAAATTATTAAAAGTTGGAGTGCTTTGAGGCGTACCAGCATTTAATGAAAAAGTTATGGGAGCAACTGCATTTGCCGATGGCAATACTGTTAAAGATCCGGTAGCAGTTCCTGCACAAGCAGAACTTACCGTACTTGCAGAAGCCGTAATACCTGCTCCATTATTTA
>JBMOEQ010000331.1:0-3027 GCA_049314655.1 Ferruginibacter sp.
CATTAATTAATGGGGCATAAACAATGTAACTGTGGCCGGTAATCCAACCTGGATCGGCAGCACACCACCAACGGTCTTCTGCTTTTATATCAAATACATATTTATGGGTTGTTGCTGTATAAACAGCATAACCACCATGTGTATGAACCAAACCCTTTGGTTTTCCGGTTGTGCCTGAAGTGTATAAAATAAAGAGTGGGTCTTCGGCATTGGTTTTTTCGGTGCAGCAATTGGTGTTGGCCAAAGGCATTCCCATCAAGTCGTGATACCAGAAATCGCGGTCGTTTTCCATGTAACATTCTTCGCCGGTGCGTTTTACCGCAATGCAAACTTCGATGGTGGCCGAGCGTTGCATGGCTTCGTTGGCAATAGTTTTTAGTTTTGTTGGCTTGCCACGCCTGAAACCACCATCGGCAGTAATTAGTATGCGGCTTTTAGCATCTTCAATTCGTTCGGCAAGGGCTTCCACGCTATAACCGCCATAAACCACACTATGTACGGCACCTATTTTGGCGCAGGCAAGCATCGAAATTACCAATTCGGGTACTTGAGGCATGTAAATGGTTACGACTTCGCCTTTTTTTGCACCCATAGCCCTGAGCACATTCGAGAATTTGGTGACTTCACGGTTTAAAGCGTGGTACGAAAACGTGCGCACATCGCCAGGCTCGCCCTCCCATATTATTGCCAATTTGTTCCGTGTCGCATTTTTCTGGTGCCTATCAAGTGCATTGTGGATAATGTTAATCTGTCCACCTGTGAACCATTTGAAAAACGGTTTTTCGCTGTCGTCGAGTACTTTGTCCCATTTTTTAAACCAATCCAGTTTTTTAGCTTCTGTGGCCCAGAATTCTTCCCGGTTATCAATTGATTTTTGATAAACCTGATCGTAATCTTTAATAACAGCTTTTTTTACAACTTCTTTTGATGGATAGTAAATGTTGTTTAATCCAGATTCTGGTGTACTCATGGTTTGGAAGATTTTAGTTGGTTTTTATGTGAGTAAAATTACGTTATTTTTCAACACAAATAGGCGTTACCGCATCAAAAAAATAGAACAACCCCAATAAGGCATACTTTATTTTTTTTCACAAAACCTTTTTAAGTTATCCCGTCCATCAGCATCCCCAATTTCCATTGCTTTTTTGAAATAAAGGCATGCTTCGTCGGTTTTGCCCAAATTTATATAGTTCACGCCTTTAAGGTTTAGAAGGAATCCTTGACTTCCATCACCTCTTTGAAGTGCTTTTTCGATGTCGGACAAGCTTTTTGGGAATTGCTGCAAGAAATAAAAGCATAAAGCCCGTTTTTGGTAAGCTTCGGTATAATTAGGTTGTTTACCGATAAATTCATTTAGGAGTTGCAATGCTTTTGGATAGAGTTTCGCATCCATGGCTTGTTTTGCTTTAGTATATATATCATCAGATGAGGGAATTACATTTGTTTCATGCAAAAAAGCCCAATTATTCTTTATTTGTTCATTCGCCGGCATGTATTTTATTGCAGAATCCATAATTACAATTGCTTTCTGTTTATTTCCCATTTTTATATTTTGATCGGCAGCAAGCAGGCACGCAGTAGGATTCGTTTTTACAAGTGCCAAGTAGTTATCCATGGTTTGCACTGCTTCCTGTTGCCTTCCAACGGCAAACAATTTCGAACTCGTTACAATCACCATATTGGCAAAGCGTGGTTTCAGAACGCAAGATTTTAAACCCCAAAATATAGCACTATCTGCAATGCCCATTTTTTCATAAGCCAGGCATAAATAATACTCCCGTCGGCCATCGTAAGGGCTGGGGTTATCATGTAACAAAAGGTTTGCGGCTTCGTCGGCGCGGTTTTCGTGTATAAGATAACGTGCAATATATGTAGAAATGGGATCGCCCTCACAACTTAAATCGGGTATTGAAGGAAATCCAGCTTTAAAAAAAGAAGATGTATGCGAATAGGTATTTGCCTTAATTTCCCTTGAAACCAAACTTTGGTAATGAAGTGATACCGCGTTCATATAGAGTATTATAGCAAGAATTCCCAAAGTTAGGAATATGCCAGCTTTTACAAAATAGGAAGTAAGCCCTTTACTCTTCGATAGCAATAGAAGTGCTTTAGGAATCCATTGTTCAGGTAAAGAAAAACTTACATTTGAAAATGCAACCGCCATCGCGATATATATGGCAAATAGAACCTGTATTTCCGGACGATCGTTGGGGAAATTAAAAAAGGCATCGACACTGTACGCCAATATGCCAAATGTTGAAAAAAAAAGGTATTTTATTTTTTCTTCATTTGCTGGGCGTTGTATTGACGTTTTTATGAAAATGAGAAAAACAGAAAGGAAGAGCGACAGGTATATTAAACCCCCAATCAAGCCTGTTTCAGCTGTAACTTCAATAAAATCGTTATGGTTTTTGTAGCTGATAATATGGTTGTCGGCCATTGGAGATTCATATTTGAGCACTTCAATTTTCCAATTACCGGTGCCTACGCCTAATATGGGATGATTAGCTATTATTTTGAAAGATCTTTTCCATGTGGTCAACCGGGCATTTGTCGAAGACTCATCAGCTTTTATTGTTGACATCCTTTCCCATATCCCTGTGTTGAATTTTTCTTTCGAATCCTGGTTTACAGGGTATAGGTAGCGTTGTATCAGCGAAAATGATACCAAAGCCAATACAAAAATCCCTGCAAATAGAGCCACTTTTTTTAGCGATAAATTCTGTTTTGTACCGATTCTGCGTATGATAAAAAACAAAGCCAAGGCAATAATCAATAAAGCCAATCCGAAATAAAATGCCCTTGCACTCATAAACAAAATGGCCAATGCACCTGATAAAAATGTTAAATAGCCAATCTTCTTTTTCCATTTATCACCATAAAACATTAACCATAAAGCAGCCGGAATTTTTATAAACAAAGCTGCCGACAGGATATTTTTATGGGAATATACCGATTTGATATCATAAATTGAATCAACATTTTTATTTACATACTCAAGGATATGATAAAAAACTGTAAAGCTAT
>JBMOEQ010000332.1:0-3006 GCA_049314655.1 Ferruginibacter sp.
GGTAACCTCCTCCTTAACTTTGTTTAAATACCTATGGTTTCAATAAAAATTATAAATCAATCGAATAATCCACTTCCTACTTATGCTACGGAAGGTTCGGCAGGAATGGATTTAAGGGCTTTTATAGCAGATACATTGTATTTAAAGCCAATGGAACGGCAATTGGTACCTACCGGTTTATTCATTGAAATACCAACAGGGTATGAAGGGCAGGTTCGTCCAAGAAGCGGATTAGCTTTAAAGCAAGGCATTACATGCTTAAATGCACCGGGTACTGTAGATAGCGATTATAGAGGCGAATTGAAAGTGATTTTAATAAACCTTAGTGCCGATATACAAGAAATTCATAGTGGAGATAGAATTGCACAATTAGTAATTGCTGCTGTAGAAAAGGCAGATTTAGAAGCGGTAGCTGTATTAAATGAAAGCGTTAGAGGAGAAGGTGGATTTGGTCATACCGGTAAAAAATAAAACGATGAAAAATCAATTAAAAATAGTTGCTCTACTCGCAATGGTTGGGTTATTTTTTTTAGGGAATACAGGTTGTCATTCGCCCAAAAAAATACAAGCATCCATTTCAAAAAAAGATACAACTTCGGTTCATATCACACAACAATCGAGTGAAGATTCACTCAAATTAATTACTGAAACTTTAGATCAATTGCATAAGGCAAAAAAAGAGTACACTACTTTTTCTGCTAAAATTAAAGTGGAGTATGAGGATGCAAAAGGCAAACAACCTAATATCACGGCTTATGTAAGAATGATTAAAGACAGTGTAATTTGGGTATCGGGATATGCTACCTTGTTTAATATAGAAGCTTTTAGAATTTTAATAAACAAAGACAGTGTATTTATAGTTGATAAAATCAATAAAGAAGTTCGATATAGGTCGATAGATTTTTTACAAGAAGTATCACAAATACCTTTTGATTTATCTACTTTACAAAATTTATTAGTGGGCAATCCGGTATTCTTTCAAGATAGCATCATCTCTTACAAAGAAACCGAATCAAAAATTTTAATTGCGTCCTTAGGAGAAAGTTTCAAGCATTTATTAACGCTTAAAAAAGGAAATAGAGAATTATTGCACAGTAAATTAGATGATGTTAATGTTGAACGCAACAGAACAGCAGATATTACTTATGCTGATTATGAATACAATTTTGGCTATCCTTTTTCAACTACCCGAGAAATTGTAGTGTCTGAAAAAAACCGTTTAGATATCAATCTTAATTATAAACAATACGAGTTTAACAAAGATTTGTCGGTTAGTTTCAATATCCCCAAAAATTATAAACGGAAATAACCGTTATTTTGAAAATGCGCTGCATAAATTTTATCTTATGCACAGGTGTGGGTGATTTGTAGCGCAATTATTAACCTATTGAATTGTATTTTTGAATCCCCTAAATGCAACACATGATGAGATGCTTCATTGCTCTATTATTACTTAGTACTATTGGTTTGTCTGCAATGGCTCAACCCGGTTCTTCCAAAGAACAACTGGAGCTAGAAAAGCAACGCCAAATCTTGAAAAAAGAATTGGAACAAACCCAACAACAATTAGAGCTCAATAAAAAATCTACCAAAGAAAGTTTGAGTCAACTTCATTTGTATAATCGTAAAATCAATTTGCAAGGAAATGTAGTTGAAACAATCAATAGAGATATTAATTTGTTAGACAATAATATTTACAGATCTCAAAGGGATATCAATAAACTTCACCTTTTGCTCGATACGTTAAAACAAGAGTACAGTAAGAGTATGGTGTATGCATATAAAAACAGAAGCAATTCTGATTTTTTGAATTTCATTTTCTCCTCATCTAGTTTCAATGATGCTATTAAACGGATTACTTATTTAAAGAGCTATAGAAATTATCGCGAAATGCAAGGCGACAATATTCTTAGAACGCAAGATTTGCTGCGCAGTAGAATTGATGAGCTTAGTGGTAATAAACAAAAGAAAAATACAGTTCTTGAAACACAAAGCAAGGAGCTTACCGAATTGCAAAAGCAACAAGAAGAAAAAAATAAATTGGTGCTTAAATTGAAAGCTCAAAGCAAAGAATTAAATGGACAAATTGCGGCAAAGAAAAAGCAAATGCAAAAAGTAAATAGTGCAATTGCAGCAGCCATTAAACGTGCACAAGATGAAGCTATTAAAGAAGCTACTGCTAGGGCGGCTTCTGAAAAAGCAAAACGCGATGAAGAGGCAAGAAAATTAGCCCTCGAAAAAAATAAAAATCAAGGCAATACAAATTCAGATACCAAATCTATTACTGCCCGTCCGGCAAAGCCTACTACTCCGGTTAAACGCGAAAGTGTTTTGTCGGCCTCAGATGCCGATGTTAAATTAAATGCTAGTTTTGAAAGCAATAGAGGTTCTTTACCTTGGCCGGTTGATAGAGGATTGGTTATTCAGGAATATGGGGTACATAAGTTTGCCGATTTAAATGTAGTTGTAGATAACCCGGGTATTACTTTACAGGCAGATATTGGCACTCCTGTAAAAGCAGTTTTTGAGGGAGAAGTTTCTTCTGTTTCTAATATTGAAAATATGCAAGTGGTCATTTTAAAACATGGCAGATACTTCAGTACATATAGTAATCTTACCGGCGTTAATTTAAGTCGTGGCCAAGCTATTAGAACCGGACAGGTTTTAGGAAGAGTCGCTGCAAATGACGAAGGACTAGGCTCATTTGATGTAATCATCAGCAATGAGAAGGGCAACATGAACCCCGAATCGTGGTTGCGCCGTCGTTAGTTGTTGGCTAAAACCCGTGCATATAATGCTTCATACTGTGGAACAATGTTTTCAATATCGAAAAGATTGGCTTGCGCTAATGCATTTTTTCTAAATTGATTTAGTGTTGCATCATCTTTAAATATTTTTAGCGCATTTTTACACATATCTTGAATGTCGCCTACATTGCTCATATATCCACAATAGCCATCAATGATAATTTCTGGTAAGCCACCTGCATTGGTAGAAATAACCGGC
>JBMOEQ010000333.1:0-3001 GCA_049314655.1 Ferruginibacter sp.
ATTCTAACAGATAATACAAACCCAATAAAATCAAAATTATTGCAATAGATGTTAATCCATATAATATCCAATTGAATAAACCGGGCATTGGATTAATTATAGTAAGGGTACAACTTATAAATCCTAAAACAGCACCAACAGACAAACAAACAAATCCATTGAATTGACGTTTGGCATTTTTAATTTTTCTAAAAGCCCTTACTTGTTCGGATATGGTGGTATCATCTAATCCTTTTGCAGCAAGTTCTTCCCGAACTCGAAGTGCATCGTATTGGTTTGTAATCCAATGTTGCAATAAAGCATCATCTACGTTTGTTGAAGAAGACATAGCAATCGTTTGATTATAAATAAATGGCAAAAATTAAATCAATTCAAGATATGTTATTTATTTTAATCATGCAATACTGGTAGCAATAAATTGATAGAATGTACTAAATTAGAAATTGTAAACTTAAAAGGAAATATTACATGCAATTGAAAACAGCCAGGCTCCATTTAAACCCCATTCAAAAAACGGATGCTCATTTTATAATGGAATTAGTTAATTCGCCGGGATGGCTACAGTATATTGGGGATAGGCAGGTTCTTTCTATAGCGGATGCAGAAAAGTATATTGAAAAGATTTTTAGTTATCAAGCTATTACGTACTTAGTAGTATATCTTACCGCAGAAAATAAACCAATCGGAATTATATCATTTATGCAACGAACCAATTTAGACCATCCAGATATTGGTTTTGCATTTCTTCCACAATACCACCATAAAGGCTATGCATTTGAAGCAACCGATTATTTTATTCGTACACTCAAAAAAGAAAAAAAGTACAATCGGTTGGAGGCTATTACCATTCCCGAAAATCAGTCTTCTATTCGGTTATTAACAAAATTGGGCTTAAAATTCGATCGAATCATTGAGGATGAAAACGAATCGCTACAATTATTTTCTATGACTTTATAAAATGCGGTGTTCTATTTTCCCGAATTTTTAATTGCGGTTACTTCAATTTCAATTTTCATTCTGGGATCGGCCAATGCGGCAGAAATCATTGTTGCAGCAGGTCTTATATTTTCAAAGAAATTACGCAATGTTGGCCAACACAATTCAAATTCATCGGCATTGGGCACAATATATTGAATGCGCACTATATCACTTAAAGTAGCATCGGCTTTCTGTAATGCTGCTTCAATATTCAATATACATTGGTGCACTTGCTGTTCTATAGAAGGCTCAATAGTCATAGTAGCATAATTGAAACCTGTTGTACCCGATACAAAAACCCAGTCGCCAACCACTACTGCTCTAGAATAAGCAATTTCTTTTTCGAAAGTAGAGTGAGAACTAATTAATGTTCTTTCCATAATAGTTATTTAGTAAAGAAAATTACAGTATTCTATTTACATAAAAATGAATAAAAAAAGCGACGATTTATAAGATCGTCGCTTTATGAGTTTTAAAATCGATTTTAAAAAGGTAAATCATCTGCTGCTGAAGAAGCATCGCTCAATGCAGCAGCTGGGCGCTGGCTTGCTGGAGCTGCAACGGAAGGAGTACTAGACGCATAACCTGATTGATTAGAAGCGCCGTTATTGGGCGAACCATCTGCATTGACACCACCTAATAATTGCAAGTTGGATACCCGCATACGTAATGTTGCTGCAGGTTGTTGCTCTTTATTCAAATATCCGTCTGCTTCAGGAGAACCTTCGGCATATACCATTTTTCCTTTAGTAAGATATTGTGCAACAGTTGTTCTGTCGGTCCAATATGCACATTCTACCCAAGTGGTTCTTTCTTTTTGATTGCCTTGAGCATCTTTAAAACGCTCTGTGTGTGCAACACTGAAATTGATAACGTTTTTTCCGTTTACTTCTTTTACGATGCAATCTTTACCTAGATTGCCTACAATTTGCAATTTGATCATAATGTGATGTGTTTAAATGTTAAGCGATGTATCTGAAATTAAAATTATGCAATCAAAAGGTTCTTATGGGGTTGAGGTGTAAAAAGATAGCAACAGTTTATTCACGGAATAAAGTATTGCTGTTATTGTACCTGAATTATTAATTGAGTTTTTTCTTTAGTGTACTTACCTGACTTTGTAAATTATTTACCATACTAGCAAGGGAATTCATGTCCCATCTTTGTTGGCTACTCACTTTACTGATAACCATTTGTGCTGCCCAAAGCTCCAACACATCTTCGCTATTGATTTGATAGGGTTGATATTGTGGATTATCGCTCACCAATGTAAGTTTATTTTTAGCCCGATTACTTTTCACCACTCTTTTATAAACAATTCCTTCATTTCTACTTACAATAATATAGGCTTGATTGGTTTTCACATCTTCCAAATCATCTAATTTCTCTCCAACAATGATACTTCCACTTGGGGTTGGCATCATACTATCGCCAATAATTTCGAAGGCACGATAATTACCATTGGCCATCATAGGAAGGGTAAATGTATTGAGTTCGTCGATAAATTCAGTATCGGCATATCCGGCTAAATAACCGGCAGCAGCTTTTACAGGAACGAAATGAATAACATTTCTCTCGGCCGTCATCATTTTTTGTTGACGCCTTTTTGCCAAATAAGAAGTTCCGGTATTGCTTACATCCTTTAACAACAGATCATCTAAAGTAAGCTTGAAGATATCCGCAACAATTTCCAAAACTTCTAGTCTTGGATCTGCACGTTCTTCTTCATAAGCACCAATAAGCGATCTTTTGATGTTGAGTTTAGCGGCAAATTCTTCTTGTGTCCATCCGCGAAGCTTGCGCAAATACTTTAAATTCTGGCCTGCCTGTGACATAGTACAACTAATTTGGTTAGCACAAATATACTAAATATTTTAGTTTTCCAAATTTTTTATTCAACTTTTATTTTAAACTACTGTTATAAACTTGAATTAAACAAGAGCGATAGCGCTTATCCCCTTATTTTTGCAAAAAATATTTATATGCAAATTGTATTAGTCATTCACAATTTACTGCGTTGGGC
>JBMOEQ010000334.1:0-2998 GCA_049314655.1 Ferruginibacter sp.
TATGTTGCAGGCCATAACGGATTAGTGGGCAGTGCAATTGTACGTCTCCTAAAGCAATTGGGATACACCAACATCATTACACGTACATCACGCGAATTAGATTTAAGAGATCAATTGGCTGTACGCAATTTTTTTGAAACAGAAAAGCCACAGTATGTATTTTTAGCAGCAGCAAAAGTGGGCGGTATTTGGGCCAATAAAACCTATCCGGCCGAATTTATTTTCGATAATCTTTCTGTTCAAAATAATGTTATTCACGAATCGTATAAAAACGGGGTAACCAAATTGTTGTTTTTGGGTAGCAGTTGTATTTATCCAAAAAATGCCATTCAACCTATTCGCGAAGAATATTTGTTAACCGATTTCTTGGAGCCAACGAACGAAGCTTATGCTATTGCAAAAATTGCAGGTATAAAAATGTGTCAATATTATCACCAACAATATGGCTGCCGTTTTATCAGCGCTATGCCTACTAATTTATATGGCCCCGGCGATAATTACCATTTAGAAAATGCACATGTATTGCCTTCTTTGATTCGTAAATTTCATGAAGCAAAATTAAGAGGCGATGATCATGTTATGATTTGGGGTACTGGTAGTCCACGTAGAGAATTTTTACATGTTGATGATGCCGCAAAAGCTTGCTACTTTTTGATGGAAAATTACGAGCATGCCGAAATTGTAAATGTAGGTTTAGGAAAAGACAACACCATTGCAGAAATGGCAAAAATCATAAAAGAAATTACCGGTTTCCAAGGTAAATTGGTTTTTGATGAATCGAAGCCCGATGGCACACCACGCAAACTATTAAACGTGGATAAAATCAATGCCATGGGTTGGAAAAATGAAATTGAATTGTACGAGGGTATTCAACTTACCTATCAAGATTTTCAAGAAAAATACGAACACTACATCAATAAACACCACCAACTGTAAGGGATACTTGTTTTTGATGTAATGTATTATGTGTAGAATAGCCGGTATAATCAGCGCACAATTATCTTCCGAAGAACGACAACTTCGAGTTAAGGATATGTGTAATATTCAAGCAAAGGGTGGGCCCGATGATGAAGGATTTTATACTGCTCCCGAATTCAATTTAAATTTCGGTCATAGAAGATTATCACTTATCGATCTTTCAGTAACAGGGCATCAACCGATGTTGTACGAAGTAGAGCGTTATGTGATAACATTTAATGGCGAAATTTATAATTATCTTGAGATAAAAGAAGAATTGGTTGCGCTAGGTTTTTCTTTTCAATCTACTTCCGATACTGAAGTTATTTTAGCAGCATTTGCCCATTGGGGAACAGCAGCATTTCCAAAATTGAATGGCATGTTTGCCTTTGCCTTATTGGATAAGCTAAAAGGCTTTGTATACTTGGTAAGAGATGCAGCAGGCATGAAACCTTTGTACTACAGTACTTTCAATGATTCCTTTGCATTTTCATCGGAAGTACGAGCTTTAGCAACCATACCATTTTTAAATGTTCCCGATCCGCACTGGCAAGTATACTTTTTAGCATACGGCCATTTACCCGAACCAGTTACTACATTAAAACATGTACAACCTTTAGAAAAGGGGCATTATTTAGAGTATAATTTACGTACCCAACAAACTAAATTATTTCAGTTTTCGAAGTACAGTTTTGTAAGTACCATTCATAATAGAGCAAATGCCAAAGTTGCCATTAAGCAAACATTAACCGATGCGGTAAAACGTCATTTAATTTCTGATGCACCCATTGGAGTTTTTTTAAGCGGCGGGATAGATTCTAGCATATTGGCCTTATTGGCCGCAAAAAGCAAACAAGTACTTAAAACCAGTTCAATATTTTTTAATCAAGAACTTTTCTCAGAAAAAAAATATCAAGATATTATTCGGGAAAAAATTGATTGTGCGCATTACCAACACCTCATTACCGAAGCCGAATTTGATGCCAATTTATCAACAGCAATAGGAGATATGGATTTACCCACTTGCGATGGAATCAATACTTGGTTTATCAGCAAGTATGCGCATGAAAGTGGATTAAAAGCTGTTTTATCGGGTATTGGTGGAGATGAACTTTTTGGAGGTTACCCCTCTTTCTCTAGAATGAAATATGCAAAAATTATTGCAGCATTTCCTAATGAAGTATTGCGTTTTGGAAGAAACTCCAACTATAAAGTTTTTAAAAGATTACCCTATTTAACCATCCCGGGTATAAAAGGCAAGTATCTTTTTTTAAGAGGTATTATGATGCCTGCTGTAATTGCGCGTAATTTGAATATAGAAGAAGCTGAAGTTTGGAATATTTTATCCAATGGAGAAATTGATGTTATAGAAAATCATTTTCAGCCTTTTAATATAGCAGCCAACATGGAATTCAATTGGTATATGCAAAATCAATTGTTGAGGGATGCAGATGTGATGAGTATGGCACATGGATTAGAAATACGTTTGCCCTTTTTAGATGATGAAATGATAAAGCTGTCGTGCAATATTGATCAATCATTAAAATCTAGTGGCAGTTATACCAAACAATTATTGATAGATAGTTTTGCCGATATTTTACCTGAGCCTATTTGGAAAAGAAAAAAAATGGGATTTGCTTTTCCTTTTGCACATTGGTTTAAACAAGAGAAATATGCGCACTCCTTTAGTGGAAAAGATTTAACCGAAAAGCATCAGAAATTTTTAAAAGGAGAGATCCCTTGGTCGCATTTCTTTAGTTTATTGTTGTTAGACGATTATCAGCAAATGCATTAATACAACGTTTTTAGTTATTTTAAATAGATTATACATTGCATCATATTGCCAATATCCTTTTTTTAACCTTACGTGTTTTTTCTGCAACAGGTGGAATTGAAAAAGTTTGTAGAGTTGCGGGTAAAGCGATTCAACAACATACTGAAACCACTCAAAGCGAATTCAAGGTTTTTTCCATGTACGATAAACCAAATCAAGTACTGGAACAATATTTTTCGGCAAAACACTTTTGTGGTTTTCAAGAAA
>JBMOEQ010000335.1:0-2977 GCA_049314655.1 Ferruginibacter sp.
GGAAATATTAATTTAAACGGACAAAGCATTAACCTCAATAGTACTGCAACAAATGCAACAACTAATGTATCAGTTGGTGGTGGTAGCCAACGTGCAATTACTGGTACAGGTACGGTAAGTATAACGGGTACGGTTACCGGAAGTGGATTTGCAACAATGACAGTATCTGCAGAGTCTGTAGGAAGTTCATTATTGTTTGATAATAGTGTAACCATTACTACTGCATTAGGTGTAGATTTTGGTGCCTCAGGAATCACGCTTATTAATGCCATTTTCCAAATAGATGCCAATGGATTTGTAATTGGCAATGCCCCCGATTATGGCAATGCATCTACGTTGATTTATAACAATGGATCTGGAGGCTATAACAGAAACTATGAGTGGAATGCCAATGTTTCGGGAGCTGGTTTCCCTAACCATGTTATTGTACAAAATAATACGCCTTTAAACTTAGATTTTTATTCAAATTCGGGTTTAGGTACTTCAGGTTATTTAGACATCAAATCGGGATCATCTGTGAGTATGGGAAATATGGGCAATGCGCTTTCGGTTGGTACAGATCTTACTTTAGCCGGCACTTTAACTTTGTCAAATACCTCAGGTGGTGATTTGAATGTTGCAAGAAATTGGAATCGTACTTCATCAGGAGTTTTAACACAAAATAATAGGAATGTTACGTTTAACGGTTCCGAGAATGCAACGATAACAGCTTCAGGCGGACAATTGTTTTCACATGTATTTATAAACAAATCGGCTTTAGCCAATACGGTTACATTGGTAGATAGTGTTAATGTTTCTGATGTTATTGGATTTACTAGAGGTACTTTAAATCTTGCTAATAATAATGTAACCTTGCTTTCAACAAGTAGCAAAACAGCAAGGGTTGATCAAATCACTACACCATCAAATATTTCCTTAAATTATTCGGGTACAGGTGCTTTCGTTATTCAGCGTCATTTACCGGTTACTGCTAGTGCAAGCGCAAGAAGGTGGAGGTTATTAACTGCACCTATAACTACAACAGGTGCACCTTCAATTAACCAGGCTTGGCAAGAAGGACAGGTTAGTGTAGATAGAAATGCTCCTTTAAACGCACAACCGGGTTATGGTTTAACCATCACCAAAAGCACGGTATCCTCAAATGGTTTCGACCAAGGGATTCAAAATAATCCTTCCATTTACAGATATGTTTCTAATGCTTGGATAGCACCTAATGCTACCAACACAGGCGCAATAACAGATAATGAAGGATATATGTTATTTGTGCGAGGTGATAGAAGTGTTGTTGTAACCGGTCCATACGATGTACCCAACTCTACAACATTGCGAGTAAAAGGAAGGTTAAATATTGGTGGCGTAAATAAAGCGCTGAATGCTTCCGGATTGCAAATTTTAGGCAATCCTTATGCTTCAGCAATCTCTCTAAACAATACAACATTTAATGGTCAAAGTCCGGCCACAACTGCAGGACTAAGTTTTTACATCTGGGATCCTAAAATGGCCGGTGCAAGTAACGTAGGTAATTTTGTAACCTTTACCAGTTTGGGTAATGGAACATATTCCGTTGTGCCCAATGTAGGTGGTAGTGTTTTTGGAACAGGAGGTATTATTGAATCGGGTAGTGCATTTATGGTAGATGCTGCTGGTGGTACATTTAGTTTTGTTGAAAATTGTAAAGTAAGCTCAAATTCTACTGTAGGTATTGCAAGCCGACCAACCGGAGCTCATATCGATGATTTGCCTTCCGGAATGTCACGCATAACCGTAAACTTGTTAATTGGTGCCAATGCAAATGCACCTGCAACAGATGGTGTTTCTACATTCTTTGGCAACGACTTTGAAGATGAATTAAATTGGAGAGATGCCAAAAAATTATTCTCATTTAGTGGTGCAGAAAGATTAAGCATATTTAAAGATTCTACCAGACTATCGGTTGAATTTAGAAAGCCGATACAAGCAAATGATACACTCAATTATCACATTAGCCGATTAAATCAATCTACCTATCAATTTGATGTTGAGCCACAGGCTATCAGTCCTTTGTTGGTTGGTATTTTGGAAGATCAATTCTTATCCGAAAAAACAGTATTGAATCTTCAAGAAAATTATAAGAAAGTATTTAATATTTCATCAAATCCTTCTTCTGGAGCAACTAATCGTTTTAGAATTATTTTTAAAGATGCGGTTCGTTTCATTGATGTAAATGCAACCACACCCGACCGTGATATCTTGGTGAAATTTACTTTAGTCAATGAGTTTGGAGTTGCGCGTTATGAAATAGAGCAATCGATGAACAATGGAAATTTTGATAAAGTAGCTACCATCAATTCATTAGGAAACAATGAAAATGCGGTACAATATGCTTGGTTAAATGAAGCACCTGCGCCGGGTATTTATACCTATCGTATCAAAGCGGTTTTAAATAACGGTTCAATAATTTATAGCGATAAAGTAACGGTTTCTAAAGTTAAAACCAGCAAGGGTATTTATGTATATCCTAACCCTTCAACAGGCAATGTTATTGGTTTAAATATCAATGATATGCCAGCAGGTAATTATCAAGTGCGTTTGATGGCAGCCAATGGCACAGTTGTTTATAATACAGTTTATGCCATTCAATCCGGATTAAATAAAATTGAACTAAAACCTAATTACCATTTAGCAACAGGCGTATATCAATTGGAACTTATTCATCAACAAAAAAACATTCAAAAAATAAAATTATTTGTCGAGTAAAAGTTTCGATAAATCAAACGAATTAAATCTACACATGATGTCCTTTATTTTAAATCCTACAAGTAAGCAAAAAACAGTATTGAATAGAAATCAATTGAATTCTAGTACATCATTTTCTGCAAAAAATCATACTATAAAATTGGGTGGTATATCTATCCTCTTTAAGGTTTTACCAAGTATTCTTTTGATTACATTGGCAATTTTTATGCAATTAATGAGTACAGCGCAAACAACGGTAACG
>JBMOEQ010000336.1:0-2973 GCA_049314655.1 Ferruginibacter sp.
CCATAAAATTTGTACTGAAGACAAAGGAAGTAACAAATGATTAGCAGCATAATCTACTACGTAAATTTTTCCTTCATTTTCTACTGCTTTTTTTTGCTGTAAAAAATGTTTTAAGCAAATGATATCATCAAATACATATTGTTTCCCTGTAGCCGTCATACAAACACCTCCAAAACGAAGATCGGAAATTGTCATTTTACAATATGCACAATTATCGGTGCCCATTTTAATAGGCATTGGTTTTTGCGTACATCCTTGAACGGTAAAAAGAAAAATAACAAATAGTAATACGCCTGAAGAAATGGGTTGTTGTAAATGTTTATTTCTTTTCCATTCTACAATTACCGTAAAAAGTAAAAGTATTCCTGCACCAACAAATATCCAACCTCCAAAATCAGGAATAGAATACGCTCCAAAATTGAGTAATTGTTTAAATCCAATCAAAGGAGGTTGATATGCCATACCTGGCACTACAATTGCGGCATTTGGATTGAGGTTATGGCCATAATTGTACTCCCATCGCCAAAAATCAACCATAGCTATAATCCCAAACAATAGAAAGGTTATCAATAATATGTTTAACCATTTGCGGTGATTAATGATTGCGGTGAATATAAAAAATAACGAAAAGAAAATGATACAATAAGGTAATATAGTAAATTCAAAAAAATCTTGTCTATGTAAAGTACGCATGCCAATATAATGGTTGAGTCCATTGATAATGTCAACATCACCTTTGATATCATTGGCATAGATTTGTAATTTTAACCCTTCGGGATATTGTGGTGCATCTAACTCTATTCGCCAAATCGGCAAAAACAGTACAGCTATTAAAGCTGTTCCAGAAACGATCAACAATATTTTTGACAAAGCACTAATTCTCGTTTTCATTACTTTTAGTTGAAGCATTCATCAAAACTTATTTTTTTGCGGGGGGAAGTAATACGCCATCTATAATATGTACCATTCCATTAGAAGCTTGAACAGATGCGATTATTGTTGCACTATTGTTCAATGAAATTTTACCATCTTTTATAGTAATGGTTAAATTATCGCCATTAACCATACTTAATACTTGTCCATCTTTAAAAGATTCAGCTTTAAGTGCAGAAACTGTTACATGATATTGCAAAATGTTTTGAAGTGGCTCTTTATTGTCATCTTTCATCAAACCATCTAATGTAGCTTTATCTACTTTATCAAAAGCTGCATTGGTTGGCGCAAAAACGGTGAACGGACCCGCATTAGATAAAGAAGTTACCAAATCGGCTCTTTGTAATGCAGCTACTAATGTAGTATGATCTTTAGAACCAACAGCAATTTTAACTACATCTTTCGCCGATTCGTCGTCCTTTACCGATTCTTGTCCGCCTACAGCCGGAAGTGAATTCGCTGAATTATCTGGATTTGTAGATTTTTCATTTGCTGTATTACAAGCATAAAAAAAGAGCATACTTGTTAAAAGTAGGGGGAATATTTTTTTCATTTTTTATGATTTAAAGACTGTGCCTAGTTCAATGCAGAACTAGGCACAGTAGTGATGATTACTTTTTAATATTACTATCTGCTTTAGGTAAATTGGTGCCGATACTAAATGTTAATGGCACATTACTGCCAGCCGGAGATACCCTGATGTAGCCTTGCATTTCTTGATGTAGTGCACTACAAAAATCGGTACAATACATTGGGAAAATACCCACCTTTTGGGGAATCCATTTAAGGGTTTGCGTTTCTCCAGGCATAATGAGTAATTCTGCATTGGACGCGCCTTTAACAGCAAATCCATGTGGAACATCCCAATCTTGCTCTAAATTAGTAACGTGAAAATATACTACATCTCCAACTCTTATACCTTCAATATTATCGGGGGCAAAATGCGAACGAATTGCAGTCATATAAACATGAACATTATTTCCTTCTCGAACTACTTTTGCTGTCCCTTCTCCTTTAGAAACAAAAGCATTAGCATTTTCATCAATTTTAAAAAACTTAACAGAATTACCTTTAATTAAATCAGCCGGTACAGCTTGCGCATAGTGCGGTTCTCCAATCGTTGGAAAGTCTAATATCAATTGCATTTTATCGCCACTAATATCGTACAACTGTGCACTTTGTGCCAATTCGGGACCAGTGGGCAAATAGCGATCTTTTGTAATTTTATTATATGCTATCAAATATTTGGGAGAAGGTTTTTTACTATCTCCACCAGGAATACAAAGATGACCAACTGAATAATAAGTAGGCACACGGTCTAACACTTTAAGATCTTGTATATTCCATTTTACAACTTCACTAGATACAAAGAAAGTGGTATATGCATTTCCTTTACCGTCAAATTCGGTATGCAAAGGACCTAATCCAGGCTTTTTTACTTCACCATGCAAAGCAGCTTCATATTTAATGATGGGTATGCCATCGTACTCGCCGGCATAAGCTTTATCTGCAATGGCTTTTTGAATTTTATCGAAACTAAATACCGGTATCAACGCAGCTAATTTTCCGCTTCCTACTATATAAGAACCAGTAGGGTCAACATCGCAACCATGTGGAGATTTAGGACAAGGAATCATGTAGCAGATGTCTTTCAATTCTTTTGCATCTAAAACGGTAACTTCTGTTATGATTTCAGAAACTGCTGTATGCGTTTTTTCATTATAGGTATTGTGTGCATATTTTGCCGGCATCTTTTTTCCTTTACCAGCTTTCAAATATTCTTCAGCTTTTTTCCAATTCACCGCCATGATAAAATCTTTATCTTTTTGTGAAGCATTCACTTCTAATAAAGTATTAGCCTGCTCGGTATTATAGCAACTGAAGAAAAACCAGCCATGAGATTTTCCCTTTCCTGCATGACTTAAATCAAAATTTACGCCCGGGCATTGTAATTGAAAAGCAATATCCATTTTCCCATCTTCTTTCCCTACACTAATGAAACTTATATAGCCTTTGAAATTTTGTTTATAGGTATTAATA
>JBMOEQ010000337.1:0-2965 GCA_049314655.1 Ferruginibacter sp.
TTTCCTACAGTTCTTGTAGCAAGTACTCCAAATGATGGAACTGAAGCGGTTGTTATTCCAAATACACCTTCTGCTACTGCAAGGATAAAAGTTCAGTCTATTGGAAATATTTTCTTTGATATTTCTAATACCAATTTTACTATTACAATACCTTCATTAGGATTTGACTTTACTTCACCTGCTGCTACTACCATTGCATGTAATGCTGTTACAACAGCAGATGTTACCCTTGGTACAACTTCAGTTGGAGGATATGTAGTTCCGGTTGCTTTAACAGCAACAGCAGGGGTTCCTGCAGGAACAACTGTAAGTTTTGCACCTGCAACAGTGGTGCCTGGTGCCAGCAGTGTTGTTACATTAAACAATACCAATACATTGGCTGCAGGTACTTATAATGTTACCATTACCGGTATTTCGGGTGTTATTACCAAAACAAGAGTAATATCATTTGTTGTTTCTCCGGGAACGGCTCCAACCATTGATGCAGCTCCAGCAAATATTAGTGTTTGTGCTGGCAGCAATGCTGCCTTTAGTGTAACAACTTCAGGTGCTGCGGTTACTAGTTACCAATGGCAGTCAAGCCCTGATGGCATAACTTATACTAATATTACCGGTGCTACAGCTGCTACTTATACAGCTACTGCAGTTACAACAGCGTTGAATAACTATCGCTATAGGGTTATTGTAAATGGTCAGTGCGGATCTGTTACTACAACTGCCGGAATACTTACTGTTCAAACTGCTCCTGCTATTACTACTCAACCACAAAATGCTGTGGATTGTGTGGGTAACAATGCGGTATTTAGCGTAACAGCTACCGGAACAGGACTTACTTACCAATGGGAATTTAGTGTAGACGGTGTTGCTCCATATTCAACAATTGCAGGTGCTACATCTAGTAGCTATACTGTGACAGGTGTAATACTTGCTCAAAACAACTATCGTTACAGAGTGATTGTGAGCGGAACATGTCCAACAGCAGTTACTTCAAATGCAGCTATCCTTTCTGTAGGGAATGCAGCTGCTATTAGTACTCAGCCAGCTGCTACTACTGTATGTGTTGGTCAAACAGCTAATTTCACTGTAGTTGCCAGCGGTTCTTCCTTAACCTATCAGTGGCAACAAAGTACTGATGGTGGATTAACTTTTGCCAATATCACTGGTGCAACTGCAGCTACGTTGAGTTTGCCTTCAACTGTTGCTACTCAAAATGGTTACCAATATCGTGTAAATGTGTTTAGTTGTGTTCCTACACCTATCACATCCAACGCTGTTGTGTTAACTGTAAATACTTTAGCCGCTATTAATACACAACCAACTGCGGTTGTATTGTGCGAAGGAAGCAATGCAACATTTACTGTAGCTGCTGTAGGAACTGGTGCTGCATATCAGTGGCAGGTTTCAACAACAGGTTGTGCGGGTACATTTGCCAATATTACAGGTGCAACAACCAATACACTTGTGGTTAGCAGTACTACTGCTTCACAAAATGGTTATGCTTACAGGGTAGTTGTAACAGGTACTTGTAACACCGTTACTTCATCATGTGTTACACTTACTGTAAATACAGCGATTGTTGTTACTTCACAGCCAGTGAGTACTTCAGCTTGTTTGCCAACTCAAACTACAGCTTCTTTTAGTGTAGCTGTAACGGGTACATTACCTACATATCAATGGCAGCTTAGTACCAATGCAGGTACTTCGTGGACCAATATTACAGGAGCTACTACTGCTACTTTAAGCCTTAGCGGATTGACAGCTTCTATGACCGGATATCAATACCGTGTGGTATTAAATGGTACTTGTACTAGTAACTTAAATTCAAGTGCTGCTACATTAACCGTCAATACCCTGGTTGCTATTACAAGCCAACCTGTTAACCGCAGTATTTGTGCTGGTGGAGCAACAACATTTGATGTTACCGCAACAGGAAGTACTATTACCTATCAATGGCAGGTAAGTGTAAATGGTGGTGCATTTGTAAATCTTACAAACACTGCTCCATTTGCGGGTGTAACAACTCCATCATTAAGTATTACCAATGCAGCAACGGTAAACAATGGTTATATTTTCCGTGTGATTGTTGCAGGTGTACCTTGTGGATCTGTTAATTCAAATGCTGTAACATTGGTCGTTAATCCAT
This sequence comes from Ferruginibacter sp., assembly GCA_049314655.1. Lineage (GTDB taxonomy): Bacteria > Bacteroidota > Bacteroidia > Chitinophagales > Chitinophagaceae > Ferruginibacter. The sequence continues at coordinate 2,144 of JBMOEQ010000337.1, forward strand.
TACCAAGTGCGGTACTGGTTGCGGCAGAATACAACAGGTTAACTCCATACATCAACAGTACATTGTATACAACAGTAAGCCCTGCAGGTAATAACTATACTTACCAGTGGTATAAAAACAGCTTCCTGATAAATGGAGCATCTGCTTCATCATTGCCTGTAAATATTGATGGCTTTGGACAATACGCTGTTTTGGTTACTGATGCTAACGGATGTACTGCTACGAGTAACAGGGTTACCATTGCTGATTCAATCAGTAATATGGTGTTTGTTTATCCTAATCCAAACAGGGGACAATTCCAGGTAAGGTATTATAGCTATAATAGCGCTGATGCTTATTCTGTGAATGTTTATGATGGTAAGGGTGCTAGAGTATTCTCAAAACAATTCCCAATTGCTGCACCATACAGCAGAATGGATGTGAATCTTGAAAATGCAACTTCTGGTATTTATATGCTGGAGGTTAAAGATAAAAATGGCAAACGTCTTGCCAGTGCCAGTGTGATTGTTACTCAATAATCTACTGACCAATTAATATTAAAGCCGCTCTGAGAAGAGCGGCTTTTTTGTACCTGTAAAGTCTTGTTTGGATTAAATCGGCAGCGAAGGATTTGATCCTATTGTTTTAGATAAAGGACAACATAAAGCGTAAAGAGGTGGGTATTTATTTTCATTAAGCCTGCACTCATTAAAATAATTGCCGCTAACTTCTTTTTAAATTAAAGGGGTATTTGTCTGTTTAAAATAACGGTACAAAACAAAAGCCACCTCATCAAAAGAGGTGGCTTTTAATCGTATCAATTTAATTTCTTACCAGGCTTTA
>JBMOEQ010000338.1:0-2951 GCA_049314655.1 Ferruginibacter sp.
TGGAGAAAGAACACAGCAAATTACTGCTGAAAGATCTGGTGCTTTAGATTTCCTTTCCACCTTATTTTCAAATGCAAAAATTGTTGGTAACGAAAAATTGGTGTATGCAACAGTAGATAGAATTTGCTATATCGAATTCTTTTCTCAATCTACCGATAAAGTTCCTGCTTATGTTGATCATGAAGCAGGTAAACTTTGGAAAAATAACATCTTACATATTTTAATGCCAAGGATTTTCTTCCCTGGCAAAAAATCTATTGATGATTCGGAGATGGTAAATAAGTATTGTACACAAAGAGTTAGTCAGAAAAAAGGCGCCACTTTTAGCTTAGGTTTTATGGCCGAATCCTATATCGATTTCGGTTGGATTTATATGTTTATTCCCATTTTTTTATTAGGTCTTGTTATTGGATTGATTTATAAATTAATCATTACGCAATCTATGAATTTCTTATGGGCATGTATTTCAATTACACCTTTATGGTTTAATATCAACTGTAATGGTACACCTGGAACAAAAATTTTAGGTTGGTTATTCACTTATTTTATTGCATTTTATATTTTCAGACGATTTTTGATGAAACCCTTAGATCAAATGATTCGTAAATAGATTTTTGTTTGTATAGTTTCTTATTATGCCGTCTTCCCCTAAAATAATTTTCATCTTAATTGATTGGTTTCTGCCTGCCTATAAAGGTGGTGGTCCCATTCAATCTGTAGGTAACTTGGTGCAATTATATGCGAAGGATAATATCCAGTATAGAATTTTTTGCGGCGATAAAGATCATGATGGCACTGCAATAGAAGTAGAGGCCTACGATAAATGGGTAGATTTTAATCCTCATACAAAAGTTTGGTATGCTACTGCAGCTACACGAAATATTGCTTCAATAAAAAAGGAAGTAGATAGCATTAAACCAGATATTCTTTTCGTAAATGGTATCTATTCTATACTTTTCAACTTCAAGCCCTTGTTATTTTTGCATGTACCCCGTACAGTTATCTCTGTAAGAGGCATGTTGCATCCCGGTGCATTATCACAAAAGTCGTTGAAGAAGAAAGCCTATTTGATGTTGTGGAAACTATTAGGATTTCATAAGGAGAATATATATCATGCTTCAACAGAAGAAGAGAAAACATTTATTTTGAATGCTATGGGCAAACAGTCGCATGTTATGATTGCCCCAAATTTTCCTAAACAAATTCCATTTCAACCTTGTATTACAAAACAAGTAGGTATATTGAATTTGGTTTCCATTGCTTTAGTAAGCCCTATGAAAAATCATCTGGAAGTTTTAAAAGCTTTGGTATCGTTGAAAGAAAATATCTGGTATCATATTTATGGTCCAATTAAAGATGCAGCCTATTGGGAAACTTGTAAGTCAATCATAGCATCAATGCCTGTCAATATTCAAGTAATTTATCATGGAGATGTTAATCCGCTTAGAATTCAAGAAGCATTAGCAACTGGTGAGGTATTTATTTTGCCCAGTAAAAGTGAAAATTTTGGACATGCCATTTATGAAGCATTAACTGCAGGCAAACCAATCATAACAAGTACTACAACTCCATGGAATAATCTTCAACAACATAAAGCAGGTATAAATGTAGATATGGCTTTATCGCCACAAAAATTGGGAGAAGCCATTTCTACTTTTGCTGCAATGGATCCTATTAATTTTTCTGAATGGAATAAAGGAGCTGCTGCATTTGCCGAACATTCGATCAATTTGAATGCAATTGAAAAAGCTTATGATCAACTCTTTCTTTAAACTACAATGAATATGCAGTTGTTAAAGAAAATAGACCAATCATTCATTTTTTATCTCATTAAGTTTATTGGTGTTTTTTGTTTAGTTTTTTATGGAACAAAAGCAGTAATTGGTATTACAGCTCCTGGTGGTTACTATATTCAATGGATAGATGACTATATAAATTATCCGGCATGGTTACGTAAATCAATTTTACAAGCAAGTAAACTATTGGTAGAAATTATAGGCTATGATTGCCAAATTCCGGATGGCTATAAAATAAAATTTGTTGATGGGCGAGGGGTGAAGATGGTGTATTCTTGTTTAGGTTATGGCATCATGAGTTTTTGGATAGCTTTTGTTTTTGCGAATACTTTACATTGGAAGAAGTTATTGCAATGGTTATTAATTGGACTATTGGCTATTTGGTTGCTTAATGTAATTAGAGTGTCGTTATTATTAATAGCAACAAATAAAGGTTGGCAAATTCCATTTAATATTGAGCATCATACGCTTTTTAATGTATTGGCTTATTTGTTGGTGTTTTTGATGATGTATGTTTATGATAGGAGAAGCAATTAATGCTTAAAGTAAATGTTGAATGTTAAGTGTTGAAAGTTAAATGAAGACAAAGAAATTTGTATATACAGTTTATTGGTTTATAAAGTTTGTAAAGGATTTATGAAAATCGCGGAGCTTAAATTTTTCAACCGTTAAACTACAGCTCAACTAATGTTCAACCATTGTTCAACTATATTTCCTGAGTAACATTTTATAAAAGCCCCCTCTAAACCCCTAAATTCTAAACTTCTAAACTATTTTTTCACGCAAAGCTTACAATGAATGTTAAATGTTAAGTGTTTAATGTTGAATGAAAGTACAATCTCGGAGAGTAAACCAACTCAGCGGATCTCTGTTTACTCTTTTTTCTCTGCGGTAATTTTATTTAGACAAAGCTTACAATGAATGTTAAATGTTAAGTGTTGAATGTTAAGTGAGAAAAGCAGCGCCATTTTATATAATCTCTACACTAACCCCTAAACTTCTAAACATCTAAACTATTTTCTAAACGCATAGCTCGGAGATTAAATTGAGCAACCGTTAAACTATCGTTCATCCACCGCTCAACTATTGTTCAACTATATTTATAAAGTAACAAATTATAAAAGCCCCCTCTAAACCCTAAACATCTAAACTAAC
>JBMOEQ010000339.1:0-2942 GCA_049314655.1 Ferruginibacter sp.
TCCGGCATTTTGTAAAAAATACAGGATAGCTGTTTTTAATCCGCTGAAGCTAAAATCCAATCCCGGTATTTGTGGCTCGGGGAATTTAAAGCGAGTAGCATTGCCTTCAGCAGCATATTTATCTATCAATGGGCCGCCGGGGTAGGGTAGACCTAATAATTTTGCAGATTTATCAAATGCTTCGCCGGCTGCATCATCAATTGTTTCTCCTATTACTTTCATATCGTATGGCGAATTACAGCGTACAATTTGCGTGTGTCCTCCGCTAACGGTTAAACATAAAAACGGGAACTGCGGTTGTAGCTCGGGAATAAGATTGGCCATTACATGTGCTTGCATGTGATGTACAGCAATCAAGGGTTTATTTAAAGCAAGTGCTAATGATTTTGCAAATTGTGCACCAACCAATAATGCCCCAATTAATCCGGGTGCTTGGGTAAAAGCAATGGCATCTAAATCTGCTAAGGAAACTTGGGCCTTTTTTAATGCTTCATCAACTACAGGAACAATATTTTCGAGATGAGCACGAGAAGCCAATTCGGGTACTACGCCACCATATTGTTCATGCACAGCCTGACTGGCAATTACATTGGAATAAATTTTTCCATTGATGCATACCGATGCAGCTGTTTCATCGCAAGAAGATTCGATGGCTAAAATCGTAATCGTTTTGTTAGAAGGGGATGCATCTGCCTGTTGTAGCTCCATAGTGCAAAATTAACGGGAGAAAATTGAAATCCCTTATGAAGTTTCTCAGTTGAATTAGCCTGTGTTTATTTGCTTCTAATGGCTTCTACAGGATCCATGCGTGCTGCACGTGAGGCAGGAAAAATACCGGCCAAAATACCAACAACCAAACAAATGATTACTGTACTTACCAATAATGGCATTGAAATATAAACTGGAAATTCTAATGGTCCAGAAAGGATAAGGGTAAGAACGAAAACAAAAAATAATCCAATTGCCCCACCCATCAAACAAAGAATGGTAGCTTCCATTAAAAATTCAAAAAGTATACTGCTTTTTTTGGCGCCAATAGCTTTCTTTAAACCAATCATGGAAGTACGTTCTTTAACGGTTACAAACATGATATTGGCAATACCAAACATACCTACGATTAAACTAATCACCCCAATTAAACCGCCCACAATATTAACTGTACTAAACAAACCGGTAATAGCCTGACTAAATGCTTCCACACTGTTTAGTGAAAAATTTTCTTCTTGTCGTGGACTCAATCTGCGTATCTGGCGCATAATGCCCATCAATTCATTACTAAATGCGGTGGTAGAAACTTTTTCTTTTCCTTTGGCAATGATTACCGGATTGCTAAAATCTTCATCAATAATTTGTTTGCAAAATTTGTAAGGCAGCATTACACAATTGTCGTAATCCCAACCAATAAAATTTTTACCTTCTTTTTTTATAACGCCAACGATATTTACTTTTTTCCCTTTTATTTCGAATTGTTTGCCTAATGCTCTTTCGGCACTACCAAACAATTTCTCTGCATTGTCGTATCCAATTAATCCAACCGCAGAACCGCTATTAAATTCTGAGGAAGAAATGAATCTGCCTAAATCAAAAGCGATGGGTTGTACGGTCATTTGACTTTCGGTAATGCCATAAACAGATGCATTTTGAATAACATCGTCTTTATAAGAGATATTGCCTCCGGAACGCATCAAAAAACTTAGGTCATCGGCTAATTGAGATCTTTCTTTGATGAGGGCAACTTCTTCGTATTTCATCATGGGGCGGGCACGGAATTTCCAAAATGGTCGATCGGGGCCACCGCCATATTCCCACTTATCAATATAAATGGTATTGCTACCTAAACTCTTCACTTCATTTTGAATATTGCGCTCTAAACTGTTTACCGTAGCGAGTACGCCAATGATACAGAAAATGCCAAAGGCAACACCCGTTAAACTTAAGCCGGTGCGCATTTTATTCACTTTCAGTTCCTGCAGGGTAAGCCGGAGCGAATTGCTCAAAATTTGCAGTGATTTACTCATACCCCAAATGTACGTTAAGCAAATAGTAAACCTGCTTTAAAAATGGCGGAAGGGATGATTTTTATATAATCGGCAAGTTAAAATACCACAATTATAGAGCAATGCTTAATTGTCGTTTATACAATTGAACGGTATTCTCTAATCCTAAATAAATTGCATCACAGATTAACGCATGGCCAATAGATACTTCGTTTAATTGTGGAATATGTTGGGCAAACCAAGCCAAATTATGTAAATCTAAATCGTGACCAGCATTAATACCTAAACCCAATTCGGTAGCTTTTTGTGCGGCTGCTACATAAGGTGCAATAGCTTGTACATGATGCCCTGTTGCATATTCACGGGCATATTGTTCGGTGTATAATTCTATTCTGTCGGTACCGGTTTTTGCAGCGCCTTCTATCATTTCAACTACAGGATCTACAAAAATAGATACCCTGATACCGGCTGCTTTAAAACGACTAATGATTTCGGTAAGATATGCTTCATGTTCAATGGTATTCCAACCATGATTAGAGGTAATTTGATTATGGTTATCGGGCACTAAGGTTACTTGGTGTGGTGTATTGTTTAATACCAATTCAACAAATGAATCTTCGGTACAATTGCCCTCAATATTAAATTCGGTGGTTACAATTTTCTTCAAGTCGTACACATCTTGATAGCGAATGTGGCGTTCATCGGGCCGAGGATGCACCGTAATGCCATCTGCACCAAAGCGTTCAATGTCTTTTGCTGTTTGAATAACATCGGGATTGTTTCCACCTCTACTGTTACGAAGGGTTGCAATTTTGTTGATGTTAACAGAAAGATGAGCCATTGGAAGAAGGTTTAGTAGGTTTAGTAGTTTATGGGTTTAGGTTGATACTATTAGATTTGATGTGCATTCTTTTTAGCTTTTAAACTTTGTTACAAAAATAAGCT
>JBMOEQ010000340.1:0-2940 GCA_049314655.1 Ferruginibacter sp.
ATTTTTGAGCCATCAACTTCACTTCTAGTATTAATGGAAAACTGGTTCCATGGCCTGCTGGGATCGCCATGCCTGCGACTGAATTTGAGTGGTAGGTATTCGGTAGCTAAGCGAGAAAAATTGATATTGTTTACTTGCGCTGTTGTATTAATTAAATCTTGAACAGAGAAGATTTCGGGCAGTTGATGGATTGCAGATTGCACTGCTTCAAAAACCGCATGATTCGCTTTACGCAAATAATTGCTGAAATCCCATTTCTCTATCAGGTAATTGTTATCAAAAATACCGCCACGCATGATATTGAAAAGTACATTGGAAAAATGACGGGTATCTTTTAAACCGTCGGCAGTAAATTGTAACCCGTCTGCTGCTGCTGTAAGTTTTACGAGGTTTTCGGTACCTAGTTTTACATCCGCCCATATTTTTTCGGATAGATTTGAATCGTTTTTAATGCTTTCTGAAAGGTGTGCAATTGCAGCATGATTTTGATTGACATTAAGTACAATCATCCAATCTTTATTTTCACCGGCCTTAAGGGTTATTTCACTTACAACAAAATAACTGCCGGAATCGCCTTTGATATCCTCTTCTTGATTTACAATTCCATTTGCCCTATAATTTTTAAGTTGTAAAGAAGAAAGCAGATAGATTTTTTCATTTAATCCTAAACTCCAAGCAACATTTGCTTTTAAAGCCTCGCTGGGTTCTGCCTTATCAACTATTATTGCACTGAGTGCATAAATACCTAAGCCGCTTTCAGGAATCAGTTCTGTGCGCTTATATGCATCGGCTAGGTTACTGGCACTATTTTGAAGATCGCTACCTACGCCATAAGGAAGAATATTCTGCAAGCCATCCAACAATTTTACTTGAACAACAGCATCAGAAAGATTAACCAAGTTACTCGTTCTTACAAATCCATATTGATTACTTGAACTCCATTTATAGTTAAAGCAAAGTCCCAAATCATGATTGATTTCTTCAAAAATAATTTTATTGCCGAATTTACTTTTGTAGAGGTTTCGAGATACGTTGAATTTACCTTCACCTCTTATGGAAAAGGGTTCCCATAAATGCGTTTTATTGTTTGCATTTACCCAAAAAACAGATTTACTACCAGTTGTTTCTGCAGAGCCGGTTATTTTATCATCGGTATAGTAAGGAAATAAGGCATGTTGTGCATCTTTTCTTCCGGCCGATAAACCTCCATTGCTAGCAATAAACATCCAGTGATTAGAATCGCTTACAATACTCATAAAAAAAGGACGCATTTCATCCACATCAGAGATTCTGTAAAAATTTTCTCCATCCATTACAACTGGAGTAAGTGTTGGTACTTCGTTTTTCATGCTAATATTTTTATTTTGAGGATTTGTTTGAAGTTGCATAAGGTTTAAAACGGTGTAATTTTTTTAGCGCATAATATGCTTTGCGAGGATACAAAGGATACACGCCTTTTTCATTGGTTGGTCCTTTGGCGCAAATGCCAAACCACTCTTCATTCATATTATTACTTCCTTTTTTTAAATCGTTTTGATAACCGCCATTTGACCAAGAAGCGGTTGAATCGTGTTTATCTAAATTGTAGGTTTGTCCGCTTTTCCACCAACCATCACTAAACTGAAAAGTAAAGCCACCAATGCTGTTTCCGGCTTTGCTATTTCCGGCAGCGTTGGCATATATTTCTTTCCAATTACTTACGAGGCAATTGGCTTGAAAATTTGGATCTTCTTTTTGCGTAAGTGTATTAAAGGCATCTGCCCCAAACTCGGTAAACATTACCGGTTTATGATAGGTAGTTTTAACCTTTTTGTACACATCTCCAAATGAAAGTCCACGATATATATTTATTCCAAACACATCAACATCGGCACATTCTTTTGCAATAATATCCAGGAATAATAAATCGCCATTACAAATAGCAATAGGGTGAGATTTATCAATATCCTTCATTGCCAATGTTGCTTCATTAAATAACTTGTACAAGTGAGTAGCGGCAATTTTTGATTGTTCGTCTTCGGTGGGAACATTTTCTGTTTCGGCTCCCTTCCAAGTTAGTCCGTAATTATTTTCATTGCCCAAAAGAAACATCAAAATTCCTGGAGCATTTTTATATTCCTTCACCATTTCGGTTACTTCATTTAATAGGATTGTTTTTACCTGCGGATTGGAATAATCTGTATTAGCTTCCCATTTACCATTCAGTGTAAGTCCATAACGACCAAACGAATGGTTAAGCACCGTATAAATGCCGTAGTTCTCAAAAATATAATTTACCCATTTTGCCGGCACACCGGTATATTGACGAATGGTGTTTACGCCCATTTTTTTTAGCAAATCCATTTCATAATCAAGGGCAGCCTTAATAACATCGTTTGGTTGCTGCCATAAATTGTAGGTGTAATTGGTTCCAATGGGAAAGTAATCCCAGTTCATGCCGTTAATGAAAAATGCTTTTCCATTAACCGACAATTTCATGCCATCTGAACCATCTTTTATGTGGATATTGATTTTTTGTGCAGTTAAGGCTATGGAGAATAATAAAAGCGTAAAAGCGAAAACAGACTTTCTCATATGTTTTATATTTTATTATTTAACGCTATTTGAACGGTGTTGGAATTTGCTTTTGGTTGATTTGTTTTTCCGGCAAATTTCTATTTTCACTACTGCTGCTTTCTTTACATAAAAATCAATTTGTTTTTCATAAACTTATTTACGGTTGCTTTTCATTAAAATAATTCCTGATGGATGGTCTTGCTTCATACTGCCAGTCATGCAGAGCAGTCTTTGGCCGGTATGTTTGCTGAATAGATTCATTTTGTTCTTAAATGAAAAAGCAAACATTTTTGCGCAACGATATAAATCAATAAATGAGTAAGGGAAATACATCCCAGAAGGATTGTTTATGTATACAATTAATGTCATGCAAATCGTCAAAAG
>JBMOEQ010000341.1:0-2916 GCA_049314655.1 Ferruginibacter sp.
GAATGACAAGCATCAATTAACATCAATTTTTTACGTGCCGGAATATCCGATAATAAATCTTCTAGCCACTCATATTTTAATCCTCTTTTTTCGGGATGTTTAAAATCTACATCATAAGTAGCATAATAAAAATCTAAACTATCGCTAAGCAATCCATGTCCGGTTACTGCTAAAATTATTCGGTCATTTACCGTGCTTTGTTTTAATTTTTCTTTTATCGCCAAGATATTTTCTCTTGTTGCATTTTCATCAATCAATGTATCGATGGTTAAATTATTATAAAAACGATCAAACATGATGGCTAAATCTCTTACATCTTTTGCTGCATAACGCAGGTTCATATTAGAATCTGTATAATGCGAAATGCCTATTCCTATAAAATAATTTTTTACAGGTTGGGTAGGTTTGTATTTACTAAAAACTTCAAAACTTTCTTTGAGTGAAGTAACACCTTGGCTATTGGTGCAATACACTTTAATGCTATTATTTTCGGTAGATAAAGGGACGGTAATTTTTTGAACAATGGATTTCGATTTTAACCCCGACATATCTTTTCCATTTAAACCCAATAAAGGGGTATTGTTTACAATAACTTGAAGCGATTGAATTGGAAACCGACTATCATAACATTCAATATTTAAATCGAATTGTTGTTCGGTGGTGATGGTTTGCAAATCGTATTTATCTTTTAATCGAACTAAGGGCAAATGCACTTCAGCAGCAGATGCATTTTCTTCAATATTCAATTTGCTCAATCTTTTTTTATAAGCGGCGTAATAGGATTTGATTAGTGAAGTATCTGCACGCCCAATTGTATTTAAAACTATATCCGGACGATTGTATTGTAAATCAAATTGATCAAATCCATAAGCATTGTTGTTGTAGGTAAATAAGATGGCTTCTAAAGTATTCTTGGAAGCGAGATAATGCCCATCTTCATCTGCAATCAACACTTGTTTGTCTAAAGGCAGATAAATAGAAACTTTACGTTTTCCGGTAAGTGCATCAAAGAGGTGCAATTTTGAATCCATTCCGGCAGATGCCAATAACTTACCATCGTAACTTAACGACAACATGGTTCCGCCATAATTATGATCTTGAATGGTGAATAGCGGCAAATCCGTTTTGGTGTTAAGCGCCATGATGGTGTAAAAACTATTTTGGATATAGAGGTATTTTTCATCAGCGGATAATATCATTTGCCCGGTCTCTTCCGCTGTTATATTGAGTTGATTTTTTTTAATTTGCTTTAACGAATGTGCATCATATTTATATAAAAATCCATTGGCAGTACTGATATAAAGAAATTGTTTACCAATTGCAATTTCATTGGCTTGTGGAATGAATAAGCTATCAACAACTTTACCGGTATTGGGTTGGATGAAAAATACATTACCCGTTTTATTGATGGCAACTAAAGTTTGTTTTGTGGTATCAAAATGTAACTTAATGATAGCTCTATTTCCATACTTATTTAAAAAGAGCGGTTGTTGTGTTGCAAGATTCCAAGCTCCAATAATACCCGATTGAGCACCTAAAAAACTATAGGTATCATTTTTCGAAATGGTGTATGCGGTTAAAGTTTCTGTTAGTGGTAAAGCAAAATTAGCTACATCTTTTTGTTTGGTATGATCGTAAATTTTTAATACCGGACGATTCGATTCAAAGTAGGTACCCTTGGTTTCATCATTCAATACTATAGAACGATTTTCAATGGTACTGCCCCCATAATATAAATGTGTGCTGTTGCCATTCGTTAAATCAATCTTCATAATATCGGATGACAGCACAATCAATCCTTTATCATCTTTGGTGAATTGAACGCCTACAGGAAGATTTGCATATTGGCGAATATCTTTCCAAGAGATGGTGGTATTTTTTTCCATATCCCAACCAGCAAAATTATAAATGCGTAATGGACCGCCCCTATCGAAACGTGCAAACATGGAATGCCCGTCGTTACTAAACACTACATCAGCCAAATTATAATTATCTAATCCGGTAGGATAAATACGTTGTTGCAAATTGGATAGTTTAACAATTAAAAAACTATCTTTTGCTGAAGGAAAAATAATGTATTTACTATCCGGGGTAAAAGTTTCGGAAGCATAATATGTGCGAGTTCCCGAAGGGAAAGTTTTAATGGATCCTGTAAATAATTTTTTATTGGTTTCGGTATTCCAAACGGTGATCACCGAATCTGTAGAAACCACACTCATGAAATTGCCGTCGTTACTCAGTTTAACGGACAATGCTCTGCCCCCATGTTTAAACCATCGCGTCATACTCTTTGTATCTATTTCCCATCTATATACCAAACTATCGGTACCGGCGCTAAATAAAATATTATCGAATTGCGGATGAAAATAGATATCAGTAATTATACCCTTATGTAATTTTAAAATTGATTGTATTTTACCGGTTTGAATATCTCTAATCTTAATGGAAGAATCTAAGCCAGCGCTTACGATACTTTTGCTATCCGGCGAAAAACGAATGGCCAACTCAGGCTTGGCAGTTTTAAATTTGCGGAGTAAAGAAAAGTTATAGGCATTCCAAATACAAATGGTACTATCTGCAGATGCAGTAGCCAAATAACGTCCATTGGCACTATAACATAACGCATTAATTTCATCGCGGTGTTCGTTTAATGTTACAATCTCTTTTCCCAAATTAAGGTCCCACACTTTCACTAAATTATCTTTTCCGCCTGTTGCAAAATATCGAGGATTTGGCGATTGTGCAATGAGGTAAGAAAAAATATGACCGTTTTGCACCCCTACTTGAACCTTATTCGCTTTCTTCCATTGGGTTTCGCTGCTGTTTACCCAAATTAATCCTTCCGTATTTTGATAGGCAGTAAATTTAGTTTTGGCAGCTAACAAGCAACTGTCGGCAAGTATATTATTACTCATC
>JBMOEQ010000342.1:0-2914 GCA_049314655.1 Ferruginibacter sp.
ATGCTAAAGATGCCTCATTGAAAGCACCAAGTGGAACTGAAGGTGTAGTTATCAATAAGAAGTTATTCCAACGTGCGAAGAAAGACAAGAATGCAAAGGTTAGAGAAAAAGCAAGTCTAGAAAAAATCGAGAAAGTTCATGAAAAGAATGAAACCGATTTACTTGAATTGTTGGTCAATAAATTAACCACTTTATTAAAAGATAAAACATCTTCAGGAGTTAGCAATAATTTCGGAGAAGTGCTTATTGGTAAAGGTGCAAAATTCAACCAAAAGAATTTAGCCAATTTAGATTTCTTAAATGTAAATCCATTGGGTTGGACGGGTGATGTAACTACAGATGAGTTAATCAATGTATTGCTTCACAATTACAACATTAAATTCAATGAAGAATTAGGTCGTTACAAACGCGAAAAATTCAACATAAGTATTGGTGATGAATTACCAGCCGGTGTATTGAAATTAGCTAAGGTTTACCTTGCTGTAAAACGTAAGTTGAAAGTAGGGGATAAGATGGCAGGACGTCACGGAAACAAAGGTATTGTTGCCAAAATTGTTCGTCAGGAAGATATGCCTTTCTTAGAAGATGGAACACCGGTAGATATCGTGTTGAATCCACTTGGTGTACCTAGTCGTATGAACCTTGGACAGATTTATGAAACTGTACTTGGATGGGCCGGTGAAAAATTAGGTTGCAAATTTGCAACACCAATTTTTGATGGTGCTTCTGTTGAAGAAATTGCAGAGAAAATTGCTGAAGCTAAATTGCCTTTATTTGGACATACTTACTTATATGATGGTGAAACCGGAGATCGTTTTGATCAGAAAGCTACAGTAGGTATTATCTATGTAATTAAGCTTCACCATATGGTTGATGATAAAATGCATGCTCGTTCTATCGGACCATACAGTCTTATCACACAACAACCTTTGGGTGGTAAAGCTCAATTTGGTGGTCAGCGTTTCGGTGAGATGGAGGTTTGGGCATTGGAAGCTTATGGTGCATCAAACATCCTACAAGAATTATTGACCCTTAAATCGGATGATATCATCGGAAGAGCAAAAACTTACGAGGCTATTGTTAAAGGGGAAAATATTCCAAGACCAGGTGTTCCTGAATCATTCAATGTATTGGTTCATGAGTTACGCGGCTTAGGCTTAGATTTAAATTTCGATTAACAATCAATGGTTATATCCGCACTAAAACAAGTGCGGATATAACTTTTAATAATTCAGGGTAATTTCAATCGCTACCTTGGTTACTAACTAGCTGAAGAGTAACATCAACAGCATCATTAAAAAAATACAATCGCTTCAATATGGCATTCAAAAAAGAAAATCGTCCCAGATCAACTTTTTCAAAAATCACTATTGGTTTAGCGTCTCCCGACAGCATACTTGAAAAAAGTTTCGGAGAGGTACTTAAGCCTGAAACCATCAACTATCGTACCTACAAGCCGGAAAGAGACGGATTGTTCTGCGAACGCATTTTTGGTCCGGTTAAGGATTACGAATGTGCTTGTGGAAAGTATAAGCGTATCCGTTATAAAGGCATTGTTTGTGATCGTTGTGGTGTTGAAGTAACTGAAAAGAAAGTTCGTCGCGAGCGCATGGGACATATCAAATTGGTAGTTCCTGTTGTACATATTTGGTATTTCAAATCTTTACCGAATAAAATCGGGTATTTGTTGGGAATGAGTTCTAAAAAGCTTGAAACCATCATTTACTACGAACGTTTTGTTGTAATTCAGTCAGGTATTCGTGCTGATAAAGGTCAAAATTTTGGAGATCTACTTACAGAAGAAGAATATTTAGATATTTTAGATACGCTTCCAAAAGATAACCAACATCTTCCTGATGAAGATCCAAACAAATTCATCGCTAAGATGGGTGCAGAAGCAGTTCACGATTTGCTTCAACGCATCGATTTAGATCAATTAAGTTTTGATTTACGTAATTCAGCGGCAAATGAAACTTCACAACAACGTAAAGCAGATGCTTTAAAGCGTTTAAGTGTAGTAGAAAGTTTCCGTGATGCTAATACGCGTATCAATAACCGTCCGGAGTGGATGGTGATGCAATATATTCCTGTTATTCCACCAGAATTACGTCCATTGGTTCCTTTGGATGGTGGTCGTTTTGCTTCTTCAGATTTGAACGATTTGTACCGCAGGGTAATTATTCGTAACAATCGTTTGAAGCGTTTATTAGAAATTAAAGCGCCTGAAGTAATCTTACGTAATGAAAAACGTATGTTACAAGAGGCTATTGATTCACTTTTCGATAATAGTCGTAAATCTAATGCTGTTAAAGCAGAAGGTGGACGTGCTTTAAAATCTTTAAGTGATGTATTAAAAGGTAAACAAGGTCGTTTCCGTCAAAACCTTTTGGGTAAACGTGTGGATTATTCAGGTCGTTCTGTAATTGTGGTTGGACCAGAATTGAAAATGCATGAGTGCGGATTACCAAAAGATATGGCTGCTGAATTGTTTAAGCCATTTATTATTCGCAAGTTGATTGAAAGAGGTATCGTGAAAACGGTGAAGAGTGCACGTAAATTAGTAGATAAGAAAGAAGCCGTTATTTGGGATATTCTTGAAAATATCTTGAAAGGTCACCCGATCATGTTGAACAGGGCCCCAACACTTCACCGTTTGTCTATTCAAGCGTTTCAACCTAAATTAATTGAAGGTAAAGCAATTCAATTGCATCCTTTGGTTACTACGGCGTTTAACGCGGATTTCGATGGTGATCAGATGGCGGTTCACGTTCCTTTGAGCAATGCTGCTATTTTGGAAGCACAGTTATTAATGCTTTCTTCTCATAACATTCTTAACCCTCAAAATGGTACGCCAATCACCCTTCCTTCTCAGGACATGGTTCTTGGTTTGTACTATATCACCAAGGGTAAAAAA
>JBMOEQ010000343.1:0-2889 GCA_049314655.1 Ferruginibacter sp.
AAGGATTAGATATTAATGTTTTTGGAAAAAGACTTTCCTTCTTCTTCAATGCGCACAATCATTTGTTTGAAGAAGTAGCCAAATTTAGAGCTGCAAGAAAAATGTGGGCGCAAATCATGAAAGATTTGGGTGCAACTGATCCTAAAGCGATGATGTTGCGTTTTCATACACAAACAGGTGGTGCTACATTAACTGCTCAACAACCTTTAAATAATGTGGCCCGAGTAACCATGCAAACCTTAGCAGCAGTTTTGGGTGGCACACAAAGTTTACATACCAATGGTTATGATGAAGCCTTAAGTTTACCCACTGAAGCTGCCGCCGGATTGGCCTTAAAAACACAACAAATTGTTGGATTTGAAAGTGGCGCAACCGATACCGTAGATCCTTTAGCCGGAAGTTATTTTGTTGAAAAATTAACTGCAGAAGTAGAAACAGCTGCATTAGAATTGATGGCAAAAATTGATGCTATGGGTGGAAGTGTGAGTGCTATTGAAGAAGGATTTATGCAAGATGAAATTGCCAGAAGTGCCTACGATTACCAACGTCATATTGAAAGCGGTGAAAAAATTATCGTGGGTGTAAATAAATTTCAGTCGGCCGAAACCTACCATACACCAGTTTTTAAAGTAGATGACAGCATTCGATTAGGACAAATTGAAAAATTGAAAGCACTCAGAGCCAAACGCGATCAAGCAAAAGTAGATACTTGTTTAGCCGCCATTCATACAGCTGCCATCAACAATACCAATTTAATGCCTGAAGTAATTACTGCAGTAGAAAATAATTGTACGTTAGGTGAAATATCGGATGTATTAAGAAAGCTATTTGGTGAGTATAAATAATCGTGAAGTAAACATTTATTCGAAAGTACCAAATACGATTGCGCCTCTTGTTCCATCAGCATTAATAGATTCGGGCATTGTTAACATATAATTGTTGCCGAATGCAGCAACGCTATAACCAAATCTAGTGTTTTTAGCGCTTTCATCTATTGGTTTAAGTTGATTGTAAAAGGAAAGTACGGTTGCATTTCTTTGATACAATAAGCCATAATCAGTAGAATTAATTGCATAAGTTGAT
Source organism: Ferruginibacter sp. (assembly GCA_049314655.1). Lineage (GTDB taxonomy): Bacteria > Bacteroidota > Bacteroidia > Chitinophagales > Chitinophagaceae > Ferruginibacter. The sequence goes on from JBMOEQ010000343.1 coordinate 1,084, forward strand.
CCAAATGGATAATTCGTTTTATGCGTTACGCCAACTATAAAAAATTTATCACTGAAAGCAAAGCTATAGCCCATTGGTTTAGTAGAAACACCACTTTCAAAATCTACTCTATGGTTTAAAAAGTTGGATAAAGCAAAAAATGAATTAGGTGCAGATCTAAAGTAAAAATAAATTCCAGCTGCATTGTTGTTGTTTACTGCATCAGAACCTAATGCAATAAAATTTGAATCAATTTTTACCTGATAGCCAAATATATTATTGGTATCTACGTTAGGAATAATACGCCCATCAACAGTTGAATAATTGCTTCCATTTGATGAATTGATTTGAATTCTGCCACATTTTGCATATTTAACGGTTGTAATAGTAGTGTCGTAATACGGTGCACCTATTACCAATAAATTAGAATCTAAATCGATAGAAAGACCAAAGAATTCGCTAGCTGATAAACCTGTAATCGTATTTAAATTTACATAAGAATTAGCCGCTAAACGACCGAAAACAGAAACTGTTCCTCTTAAACTACCAGAGGGATTGTACTCTGCCGGTGCACCAATGGCAACGGCTATTTTTCCGGTGATATTACTGGTATGGGTAACGGCAACACTCCATCCAAAAAAAGTATTATCAATTAAACCGGCAGGATTGTTTAATTGTGCATCAATTTCATAAAAACCGCTGATTAAATTCAATTTATATACATAAGCTTTTCCACAATTGGTGGTAGTTAATATTTTTTTATAAGGAGTTCCTACAACCATATAATCTCCACTCATATCTAATGAATAACCAAATTGATCAGCTGATGCCGAGTCCGGCGCAAGTATGCGTTGGTGCAAGGCCCAAATGCCGTTTAATTTTCGGAAGATTAAAACTGCTCCAATATTGGATGAAGTTAAAGTATCGTATTCAGGAACACCAATTGCAGCATAACTAGCATTCATTGCAGCAGAAAATCCAAATTGATTTAAAGAATTATAATTGGAAGTTATTTCAATGGGTTTAATTGATTTTTCTTGAATTGCGCCCAAGGCCATCCATTGAAAACCCGAATAATAATAAAATACATTTTTCTCTACATCAAAAACCATTAATCCAACTGTTGGGTTGATGATGGCTTTACGTTGAGCTGTTGTTAATCTTGGAAATAAAACACCCTGTGATGAGCTTTTAACTTCTAATGCTGCACTAGCATTTGGTGTTGTAGTGCCAATGCCAACACTTTGCGCTTGTATAATATGTGTGAATGAAATAACGAAAAGAAAGAACAGTGTGTAAGTTTTAAAACTCATATTTCTATTTTGCCGAAACTATACTTAATAAATGATTATTCTTATCCCTAATAGTAGTGGTATGCATGTTGAACATTTATTAAAGAGAACAAATATTTACTGTTCAATATAATGTGCGGCTAACAGTAAATCTCCGGGATGGGTAATTTTTATATTGCGTTCTTCTCCTGCAATTAAATTTACTTTTAAACCAAAGGCTTCGGCAACAGTTGCTTCATCAGTAAATTTGTCTTTATAATCTATCTTAAAAGCCGATTGTAAAATCTTACTATGGAAAACCTGTGGTGTTTGTACCAACTTAATTAAACTACGGTCCATGGCTTCATTGCCTTCATCGGTTAAAATTCTTATGCTGTCTTTACAATCTATTACAGGAATTGCCGAACCCATTTCCATCGCCGCTTCATAGCACCGTTCAATTAAATCGGTTGTTAAAGTACAACGTACACCATCATGTACAAAAATGATAGATTCTTCTTCAACAAAAAGAGAAAGGTGGTTCTGATCAATAATG
>JBMOEQ010000344.1:0-2887 GCA_049314655.1 Ferruginibacter sp.
TACTCAAAATCTTACAACCAATCTTGCAAAAACAAAAGATTATGATCCAGGTACTGTTAGTACGACTACTTATTTCCGTCGTGTTTCTTCTTTAAAATGTATCGATGGTCCTGAAAGTGTTGGAAAATGTGGTGGAATTAAAATAACTATTAATTAAATAATATTTACGATATGAAAAATTTATTTACTAATTTAAAGTTGAAGAATACAATAAAATTATTGTTATCTCTTTTCTTTGTTTTTGCATTTATTATAAATGTAAACGCTACAGATCGTCCGGCTATTGATGCTAATACTATAACCTTTCATAATTCATCATTGAATGCTTGTGGTATTTTAGATCCTGATATTACAGGAAATACCGCAACGATTACAAATGCCACCTGGCATACAATAGGTGATCCAGGTGTTGGCAATTGTGCTGTTCTTAAGTACATGTGGCAATATTCAGTTGATGGTGGTGTTTCTTGGGTTGACATCGGTTCTTTAAATACATCAGATATAAATTTTCCAAGCAGTTGGACCTATACAAATACATCTGGTGTTTTGAAAAATATTTTAATTCGACGTGTTGTATATGCTACTTGTACCGACCCTTCCTTCAGTGAATTCACAAGTTGGTCTACACCAATTACTTTTCACGTTTATCCTCCTTTTACTGCTGCTATTACTTCTCAAACCAATCTTTTATGCTATGGTAATACCAATGGTGCTGCAACAGTTACTATCAGCGGAGGAACTGCCTATTTCAACTATTACTGGGGTACTTCACCCGCTCAGTCAACATTGACTTCTCTTTTATATACAAATACTGCAACCAATTTACCAGCCGGAACTTATTCTGTTACTGTTACTGATAATTTTGCTTGTAATGCAACAACTACTGTAACCATAACTCAGCCTGATCCAATTAGTTTTTCTGTTTCATCGACTCCTGTTACATGTACTAGTAATGGTTCAATTAGCTTAACAGTTTCTGGAGGAACAGGTACTTATACTTATGCATGGACCAAAGATGGAGGTACAATTGGAACCAGCACTTCTACACTTACAAATCTTGGAACAGGAACTTATGTAGCTACTGTTACTGATGCAAATAATTGTACTGCATCTGTTACTCAATTTCTTTCTGCACCACCCTCAATAACTATTAACTTAAGTGGTCAAATCAATGTAAGTTGTAATGGATTATCCAATGGAGCGATTACTACCTCAGCAAGTGGCGGAACCGGAACCTTGACTTATAAATGGGTTGATATTACTCACAACCCTGGAGGAACATATTCAACCAGCCCAAGTCCTGTTAATTTTATGGCAAGTTATTATATGCTTACAGTCTCTGATGCTCATTGTTCAAAAACGGCGACTTTAACAATAACTGAACCTGCAGTATTAGGATTAGCCTCAACGGGAAATAATGACTTAACCTGTTATCAAAACCATTCAGGTTCTATTGCTTTAGACGTTACTGGAGGAACTGCTACTTATTCTTATAGTTGGTATAAAGATAATTTAGTTTTCCCTGCCGGAACAGCTTCTGCAACTTTAGTTACCTTAGATGCAGGTACCTATTCTGTAACTGTAACTGATAGCAAAGGATGTACTTTAACCCGAACGATCGTAATCAACGAACCAAGCTTATTAACAGCCACACAAACTCATACAGCTGTATTATGTAATGGTGGATCAACAGGATCTATGACAGTAACCGCCTCAGGTGGAACGGCTTCTTATACCTATTCATTAGATGGAGGAACTTATACAAGTACCTTTACATTCTCTACGTTGGCTTATGGAACACATACTGTAACTGTAAGGGATAACAAAGGATGTGAAGTAGTTGTATCTGCATTTATAGATCAACCATCTGTGATCACAACTTCAGGTGCTACACAAAGTACAATTGCATGTCATGGTGGAACAGCCACTGTTACTATCAATGGTGCTTCAGGTGGAACTTCTCCTTATTCTTATATATTTAATGGATCTGCACCTCAGTCAAGTAATGTATTCCCTGGTATTCTTGCCGGAGCGAATCTTCCATACAGTGTTACGGATGCTCATAGCTGCTCAGCAGCCTCAGGTACATTAACTGTTACTGAGCCTTCTGTTATAACAATAGGCACAGCAACACAAACAACGATTGCCTGTCATGGTGGTTCAGCTACTGTTACTATAACTGCTACTGGCGGAACTTCTACCTTAACATATTCACTTATTGGTTATAGTTCAAATACCAATGGAATTTTTTCAGGAGTATCAGCAGGTGCACATGATTACAGTGTAACTGATGTAAACGCTTGTTCAGCAGCAACAGGAACAATTACTGTTGTTCAACCTTCTGTAATTACTGTTACCAATGCAACACAAGGTAACATCGCATGTAATGGAGGAACAACCTCAGTTACTATCATCGGTGCTACTGGTGGAACGGGTGCTTTGGCCTATACATTTAATAACGTTGGACCTCAAGCAGGTAATGTATTCACAGGTGTTTTAGCCGGAACGGATCTAATATATAGTGTAACAGATGCAAACCTTTGCGCTGCTGCAACAGGTACGTTAACTGTTACCGAACCCACATTGTTAACAGTAAATGTTTCAAAAACGGATATTAGCTGTTATAATTTAAACAATGGAACCATCACTGCAACAGCAACAGGTGGAACTCCTTCGTTATCTTATGCATGGACATTAAACGGTAGCACTTACAGTCCTACTACTTCTAGCTTAAGTAATCTTGCAGCTGGCAGCTATACTGTAACAGTATCAGATGCTAATAATTGCCAAAAAACAGCTACAACAACCATTATCAACCCAGCTGACATCACCATTAACTTAAGTGGTCAAATCAATGTAAGTTGTAATGGATTATCCAATGGAGCGA
>JBMOEQ010000345.1:0-2880 GCA_049314655.1 Ferruginibacter sp.
CGTTAGCTCCTTTTTTTCAACACTTGAATTGGGAAAACCATTTACCCACCATGTACGATTTTTGGGAAAGTACTTTATTTCATAAGGGAGGCTATAGTGGCAACCCTATGAAAACACACCAACATATTCATGATAAAACGCCATTAACCAAGCAACATTTCCTTCAATGGAAAGCTTTGTTTTTTGATACAATTGATGAATATTTTGAAGGAGATAATGCTGCAATCATAAAGCAAAGAGCCTTAAGTATCGCTACTGTTATGGAATTGAAATTTTACTCGGCGCCCTAATTTTACTGTCATTTTTCAAAGCATGATCATCTACTTAAAGTGTTTTTTAACAAAAACTTAAGAATTTACCTAGATCAATATTGGTGCAGTAATCCTTTGTTTATCAGTGGTTAATAGTCTGTAAAAATTATATACTTAACAACATTTGCCTTTTTGCGCTCAAAAGCTTATTCATTCTACACTTTAGCGCGGTTTATTGGCTTAAATTTGCGCCGGAAAACGTTCTATAATTAAATTCAATAAAATAAGTTTTTTAATCATACGTTTAATGGTAATACCATTATCCTTTTGATGAATACTTCAATTAAACCATGCAGTACATAAACAGCAATGTTTAGCTATTGGTGTATTGCAGGTGAAAAAGATGACCAATGAAAAACCTTAGACTAAAAAAAGTTAATTTATTTTTCTCCTCATTATTTTTAGTGGTGATGCATTTGCCATTTGGCGTTGCTAAATCAAAAGCCAATAATTCTTTTTCGGGTGCTCAACTAAAAAAAATACATATTACACATCAATCTATACAACCTCCTGTAGATTCGGTTCAATCAACATCGTCTAAACAATTGTACGATAGTTTGAAGTTGTTTTCTTATGGTTTATCTCAACAGGTTTTTGATTATGCTTTAAAAGGTTTCAATTATATCCAAGAATTAGGAAAATTGAGCAATAAGCGTTTATTAACTATAGTTGATTTTAGTAAACCTTCTAACCTAAAAAGATTATTTGTAATAGATCTTCAACAATGTAAAGTGGTGTTTAATACTTATGTTGCCCATGGTCAAAATTCAGGAACGCTATTTGCCAACCGTTTTTCTAATGTGCCCGAAAGTTTTCAAAGTAGTTTAGGCTTTTATGAAACATCAGGTACTTATATCGGTAAAAACGGGTATAGCATGCATTTAATTGGATTAGAACGCGGTATCAACGACAATGCCGAACGAAGAGAAATTGTAATGCATGGTGCCGATTATGTAGATGAACGTTTAATTCGTACACAAGGTTATATTGGTAGAAGTTGGGGTTGCCCGGCTGTTTCGCATAAACTCAGTAAACCCATCATTGACCGTATAAAAAATGGAACCTGTTTATTTATTTACAATCCCGAACGTAAATATTTATTGCAATCTAAAATTATCAACCATTCCAATAGTATGACGGCATTAAACTAATGCTTTTTCTTAGCTAAGGGTTTATTTTTTGAAGCAGATTTTTCAACTTTTATTTCCAATTTTTTTTGTGCCGATTTAATAGGAGGAGTTACTTCCTTTTTATCTGTTTCATTTACTTTATCTTTTGCCGAATCATTCAACAGGCCGCCTTCTTCATCTACATTGCTGATGCCATAATTTCCAAATAAAGCGGCCATTGCTTTGGCATGATAAATCTTTCTATTGAACTTATTACCCAATACAATAATGGTCACCGAATCGTTTAATAACCTTATAAATGCTGCATTATTGCCATGCCACCAGCCGTTATGATAAATAATTTTGTTTGCACCTTCGGGTAAGGTTAAACGCCAACCCAATCCATAATTTCTGGTGCCTTTCTTTTCATTGCTATACGGCGCATAGGCTGCTTGTAAAGTACTATCGGCAAATAAATTACTGGCCGATAAACCACGTTCCCATTTCAATAAATCTTGTGGCGTTGAATAGATGTTTTTATCACCGTACACTACATCCAAAAAGTTAAGCGGAAATATGCGCCCTTTCCAATCGTAGCTTGGTGATACCTTATTGGAATCGGCCATTGAAAAAACAAAACTATGCGTCATGTGAAGGGGTTCAAAGAAGTTTGTTTTGAGGTAGTTGGGATACGATTGTCCACTTAATTTTTCTATCAACAAAGCCAATAAGGCATAGTTGGTATTGCAATAACTAAAATGGGTTTCGGGCGGTACAACATTTACCATTTCGTTTTTATGTGTTATTAAAAATTGCAACACATCTTTATTGGTAATGTAAACCGATTTATCCCAATTCATAACATCCATGAAATAGGTATAATTGGGTAATCCGCTTCTATGATTCAGCAAGCTTTTTATGGTAACACCCGGATAATTGAATTCGGGAAAGTATTGTGCAAATTCGTCTGTAAGTTTCAATTTGCCTTCTTGCCATAACTTCAAAATGGCCATTGCTGTGAAGGTTTTTGTTGTAGATGCGATATGAAATGGGGTAGTGGCGGTTATGGTATCATGCTGGTCGATATGCGCATTGCCCCGATAGTTTTCAAAAATTACATGTCCGTTTTTTGCTACTAAAATACCTCCATTAAATCCTCCGGAAAGTAAAACAGTATCGTACCAAGCTTTGATACCTGCCTGCAAAGTTTGTATTGCAGACACATCAAGTGCCGTTCCTTCACGAACAACTATGGGTGAAATATTTTGTCCATTTTTATCTTTCCCGTTTCCCCAACAACCATAAAACAACATTAAATACATGCCAATATAGGTAACGGAAAAGAACAAATTGGAATAGCGATGTTTATTTAATGCCATTTATTAAAGGATATTAGTGGTAATCATAAAATATTAAGGCTAGGATGAAATATCTTTGTGCAAAATAAGGAGTATTCAAGA
>JBMOEQ010000346.1:0-2872 GCA_049314655.1 Ferruginibacter sp.
ATAGCGATGATGTACAAGTGATTATTGATGCATCATTAGCAGGAATAGATGCAGGCCCTGATCAAACTTTCTGCGTAGGCAGTACAGGACCAGTTGCCATAGGAACAGCAGCCGTAGGTGGTGTTACTTATTCATGGTCACCAGCATTATATTTAAGCAATTCTACAATTGCACAACCTAATTTTACTGCAGTGTCTAGCTCTGGTACATTTACATATACACTAACTGCAACAAATGGAACATGCCAAGGATTTGATGCTGTTACCATTAATATGGTAGAAGGTTCATTTACCACACAACCACCAAGTTCTACAAAATTACCTACCGGTAATACAATTTCATTAACTGCTGAAGCAACCAGTGGAACCAATTATCAATGGAAGAAAGGTGGAGTATCAATAGATGGAGCAACTACAACTACATTAACCATACCAACTGCAGAATTAACAGACGATGGTACTTATACCTTAACCTGTAATAGTAATGGATGTGCTTCAACCAGTTCGGGTGCAGTAGTAGATGTGGTGGTTGATTTGTATTCGAAATCTACCGGTAACTTAAACCTCAACACATCTTGGGGAGTAGAAACTGATGGTACAGGAAATTATCCTACAACGGTTACGAATAGTGGCGGTATTTATTCATTCAACAGACCAGATCATATTTATCATATTGTAAACAGAGCAACTACTTCTACCGTAGGTAATTTAACCTTTGCAGGAACATTAGATGTACGTGAAGGTGCAACTACAATAACTGCAAGTACAACATTAACCGGAGGTATCATCACGCGTCAATCGGGTACAGGTACGCTTTCGGGTTCGGCCACTTCAAATGTTTCCATAATTGGATTGAATGGTGTGGGTGGAAATTCAAATCTTTACTTTACATCAGGTAGTCAAACATTAAAAGATCTTACTTTATCCAATAGCAGTTATTGTACCCTTCAAACCTTGCTTGATATTACAGCAGGTGCTGGATTTGGAACAGTTACTGTTAATGTTGGATCTACATTAGTATCCAACGGAAAATTAACTTTAAAAAGTAATAATGGTGGAACTGCTCGAGTTGCTGAAGGATCGGCATCGGGTAACTATGTAGTTGGTGATGTTACTGTAGAACGACACATTCCTGTACCCAATAATAATGGAAGGGCATGGAGATTATTGTCTATTCCTACAATGGGTTCACAAACCATGAAGCAATCTTGGCAAGAAGGCCAGTTTGCCGGAGTTAATCCAGGAACCGGTTATGGAACTTTTGTAACAACTGGTACACAAGCATTGTGGGCTCCTGGCGGATTTGATTATGTTACCTATGCTACTTCTGTAGTTACGTTTAATGAAAGTACTACCAATTTCGAAAACATCACCACAACTGCATTTCCTATTGAAACTACATCAGGATATTTCATTTATATCCGTGGTGATAGAAGTGTAGTGCCCGGTGAATCTATCACTACCAATATGCCAGTTACTTTGCGAACTAAAGGTGTGTTATATCAAGGTACACAAAGTGAAGTGCCGGTACAATCTGGTTTATTTGCACTTGTGGGTAATGTATATGCATCTGCTATTAACTTCTCACAACTTACCAGAAATAATATTGATAATGCTTATTACACTTGGGATCCTAAAGTGGTTTCTGGAAATAGTTTAGGCATTTATCAAACTTATTCTACTGCTACCGGATGGATACCCGGAGGAGGAAGTTATAGTGCATCTAATAATGATCGTATTGAATCGGGACAAGCATTTTTTGTTCATGCTTCCGGTGGTTCTGGATCGGTTCAGTTTACCGAAGCTGCTAAAGTAGGATCCAACAGAAATGTTTTCCGCCCTGCAACTCCGGCAGATATGCCTATCATGCAATTGCGCACTAAAATGTATACCGTAACCGGAGGTATAGATACACTTGTTGATGCCGCCGCAACTATTTTTGGAAATGTGTATTCAAATGATATTGATGAAAATGATGCCGTGAAATTGGGTAATAGTGGCGAAAATTTGGGCATCGTAAGAAATACAAAATCTTTAGTAATAGAAAGTAAACTTCCTGTTGTTGCTGAAGATACTTTGTTCTTCAATATCTGGAATATGACCAAACGGAATTACAAGTTTGAATTTGTTCCTGAAAACATGGCGGCAGTAGGTGTTACCGCATATTTGAAAGATAAATATTTAGGAACAACCGTGCCAATTAGTGCAAGCGGAAATTCAACAGTTAACTTTACGGTTACTGCTGCTGCTGGCTCTTATGCAATGGATCGTTTTAGTATTGTATTTAAACCCGCTGTTGTGCTTCCTGTTAATTTTACACATATCAGCGCCTATAAACAAAATGCTACCAATGTGGTAAATTGGAAAGTAGAAGCAGAAACCAATACGTTGAATTATGATGTGCAACGTTCTGCAGATGGAAGAGTATTTAATTCTATGGGAACAGTATCGGCTAGTGGTTTAAATCAATATCGATTTGTTGATGTTCAACCTTTATCGGGTGTTAACTATTATAGAATTGTTAGTGCAGATAGGGATGGCAGTAGAAAATATTCAACAGTAGTGAAAGTAGTTGATGCAACTGTAGGAGGTAGTATAACCATTGCACCAAATCCGGTGAAAGGTAATGTAGTAGCACTTCAATTGAACAATCAAAACAAGGGTATTTATGCGCTTCGTTTGGTAAATTCAGTAGGGCAAGTTACTTACTCTACCATCATCAATCACGCTGGCGGTACGGCTGTTGAAACCTTACAATTACCTAAATTAATGACTCCGGGTATTTATCAAGTACAATTGATTTTGCCCGATAATACTCAACAAACTCAAAAACTAATTATTAGTAACTCTAATTAAAAATCATTTCCAGGATT
>JBMOEQ010000347.1:0-2860 GCA_049314655.1 Ferruginibacter sp.
ACAGGAAGTTATAATTCGGCATTTGGCAGAACAGCACTTACTGCAAACGTTTCCGGTAATTCTAACGTAGCAGTAGGTAATAAAGCTTTATCCATCAATCAAACCGGAAGTGGAAATACAGCAGTGGGAGATTCTTCTTTTGCTGGCGCTACAACTCTTGGTTTTAGTAATTCAACTGGAATTGGATATCAAGCCAATGTTACCGCAAGCAACCAAGTTCGTATTGGTAATAACGCAGTTACCAGCATCGGTGGCTTTGCAGGATGGACTAATGTAAGTGATGGTCGTTATAAAAAAGATATTGTTGAAGATGTAAAAGGGTTAGACTTTATTTTAAAACTTAGGCCGGTTACTTACTTGTTCAATTTCGATAAATTACAAGAAGAAGCCAATGCCGGGAAAAGCGCATCAAACATAAAAGATGATGAAGCATTAACCTTTACGCCCAATAGCAGATCTAAAGCTTCAATTGCAGGCAGAAATGCTTTAACAAGCGGAAAGGCAAATGCAACCAACAACTTTGCAACACCAACCATTAGCGCTCCTGCCCCGGTAGAATCACCCGAAATGGCTTGCTTATAAAGCTATAGTTAAAAAGAACGAAACTGTACGCCATACTGGTTTCATTGCGCAAGAAGTAGAAGCTGCAGCCAATCAAGTAGGATTTGATTTCGACGGTGTAGATAAGCCACAAAATGCTCAAGATAAATACGGCTTACGTTATGCAGAATTTGTAGTGCCGTTGGTAAAAGCTGTTCAAGAACAACAAGCCATCATTGATGCACAAAACAGAAAAATTGAGGATCTTACCAAACGTTTAGAAAGATTAGAACAACGTTAATTTTATTTCAATATAAAAAAGCGCCTTTCAACAGTAGAAAGGCGCTTTTTTTATGCATACTGCTCAACGCTGAAATTATTTCTGCAACTTTGTTTTATTGCATTCGTTATTGTTAATGAATGTACATTAACCTAAAACGATTGTAGCATGCTTATACAAACAGTTGTAGTTGCAGGTGCCGGAACCATGGGCAGGGGTATTGCTCAAGTAGCCGCAACATTTGGATTTAATACTGTGCTTTTCGATCTTCAACCCGATGCCTTATCTAATGCAAAAATTGCTATAGAAAAAAATTTGGATTTTTTGATCAGTAAACAAAAAATTACAGCAGAAGAAAAAGACCAAATAAGTTGCCGCTTACAATATACCCATAGCATAGAAAATTGTAAAGCCGATTTAATCATAGAGGCCATCGTTGAAAAATTAGACGCTAAAATTGATCTGTTCGAAAAATTGAATGCCGTAAATGCCTCCCAAACCATATTTGCATCAAACACTTCATCGCTTTCAATTCAAGCATTACAAGAAAAAATTCCACATCCCGAAAGAGTTGCCGGCTTACACTTTTTTAATCCGGCGCCTTTAATGAAATTGGTAGAAATTGTTCAAGGCAAACAAACCGATACTGTAGTTATAGAAACCTTATTGGCATTTTGTAAACAGTTGAACAAAACTGCTGTTGTATGTTTAGATGCACCTGGCTTTATTGTAAACCGTGTAGCAAGGCATTATTATTTAGAAGCGATGAAATTGGTAGAAGCCGGTTATGCCGATATCCATTCGGTAGATGCTATTTTAGAATCGGCCGGCTTTAAAATGGGACCATTTAAATTAATGGATTTAATAGGCATGGATATTAATTTGGCTGTTACACAAAGTTTATACGATGCTTTTGAACATACCCATCGTTTTAAACCCGCTGCCCTGCAACAAAATAAAGTAGCCGCAGGCGAATTGGGCAAAAAAACCGGCAAAGGTTTTTACGATTACAGCAATAAATAAATGCATAAATATCCCTTCGAATAAATTATAGTTACTTTGCGTCTTTAAAAATATTCTTGCATGGTTGCATCAACAGCATTAGAAAGCACTGCCGAAAATAGAGTTTTAGTTACCGGAGGATCGGGTTTGGTAGGCTCCGTGTTGATTGAGCAATTGTTACAATCAGGAAAAAATGTAACGGCAATTTTTAACACAACACCTTTACCCCATTTTAATAGTAATCAGCTTACTCAAGTTCAGTGTAATATTTTAGATGTTATAGGATTATCGGAAGCCATGCAAGGTGTTACACAAGTATATCATTGTGCGGCAATGGTAACTTTTAATCCAAAAAGAAAAGCCGAACTTTTTAAAATCAATGTTGAAGGAACAGCCAATGTTGTAAATGCTGCTTTAGATGCTGGTGTTAAGAAATTAGTACATGTGAGTTCTGTTGCGGCTTTAGGCAGAATAAGAAAAGATGAAGTGATCAATGAAACCATGAATTGGACAGAAGAAACCAGCAACAGCAATTACGGACAAAGCAAATACCTGGGCGAATTGGAAGTGTGGCGCGGTATGGGAGAAGGATTAGAAGCCGCTATTGTAAACCCCTCCATAATTTTAGGTGCAGGCAATTGGAATAGTGGCAGCTCGCAAGTATTTAAATCGGTTTACGACGAATTTCCATGGTACACCAATGGCACAACCGGCTTTGTGGATGTAAGAGATGTTGTAGCAGCAATGATTGCTTTAATGGAAAGTGATATCAGCGAACAACGCTATATACTAAGTGCCGAAAATAAAACCTACCGAGAAGTATTTAATTTAATGGCTGATGCTTTTGGAAAGAAACGTCCACATAAAGAAGTTACCCCATTTATTGCAGGCTTGGTATGGCGTTTAGAGGCACTAAAAAGTAGGTTCACCGGAAAAGATCCGCTCATCACCAAAGAAACAGCAGCTACCGCTTTAGCTAAAGTTCAATTCGATCATTCTAAAATAATAGCGGCCCTACCCAATTTTAAATTTCATTCT
>JBMOEQ010000348.1:0-2849 GCA_049314655.1 Ferruginibacter sp.
GTTGACGTGTTGTTTGAGGAAATCGTACTGGAGCATCCACCTGAAGTCAGGTTGGTTATGGTAATTGTTGTTGTGCCCGGATTGGTCAGCACAAGTGTGTTGAAAATAGCTGTCCCAGGTGTGATTACTGTAAATGTTGCTGTGGCTCCGCTAGCCGGATTAGCACCCGACAAATTATAGGTCACTGTAAATATGCCTATCGGTAGCCCTGTTGTAGTAGCCGAGAGCGAAACAGTGGAGGTGTTTCCGGTACAGGCTGAGGCTGCCGTAGTTGTTGTCAGGCTGTAAACAGGACATATCCAGGTAATAATGACCATGCCTTTTTCTCCTGCTCCTCCCGTTCGGTCTGTACCGCTGTTGGTTACCGCACCGCTGCCGCCACCACCGTAAACGTTTCCGTTAATCCCGTTCAGGCTGCCACTTACGCCATTTGCGCCTGATCCTCCACCGGTTGCGGAGCCTGTGCCACCCGTTCCGTTAAGTGCATTGCCGCCGCTTCCGTTCGAGCCGGCACAGCCACCGCCACCTCCTGAAATAACTAACCCGCCGCTGGCACCATTGCCTCCTGCATATTTTATCGTGCCGATCGAAGCAGCCGTCGACCCACCGACCCCTCCGGTAGCGCCGTTGTTGAGCCCGCCTTCGCCTCCTTTGGCCACGACCAGACTGGCTCCGAAAACCGTATTGCTGCCCGCTAAACTGCCATTCCCGCCTGTTCCGACACTAACAGAGATTGCCGTTCCGGGTACGACTGTTAAAATGCTTCTTGCATATGCGCCTCCCCCGCCGCCGCCGCCTCTGCGGCCGGTACCGGTTATATTGCTGCCCCCGCCCCCGGCACCCCAGCATTCTACGGTTATAGCCGTAACTCCTGCGGGAACAGTATAGGTTCCGTTAACAAGAAACGTTTGTGAAGTTTGGGCGGTGGTATGGCCGACTGAAAGCAGCAACAAAATCATGAACCCGTAGAGTACAGAGTTCATAATCCCTTCGGATACACAAGGGATCCTTTTGAAGCTATTTCTCGAATAATCCATACGAAAGAAACCTATGAAGCCGAAAGCAGGGGAATTCGCGCTTTCATTCAGAATTCTATCCAAACTGGCCTTATGAAGTTTTGTTGGACTCCCAATAGGCTGTATTGAATAGTGTATTTAGCTCTTATTGTGTGACCTCTGAAGCACGGTGAAACCAGGTTTTTTATCGGCCCGGCAAAAGTCCGGTTTTGGGCTTGTGTTTTATCTTTTGCGCAAAGTAAAAAAAAATACTTAGTAGCATTTTGCCGGTTAATTTCCAGTTTTGCAGATTGAAGTGAGTCCCGCCCTTTGGTAAAACATATAAGTTGCTAATCATTCATGGCAGAATGCGAATAAAGTAATACAAAATAAATTACAAAATAATATTTTGTAATATAATATTACATATTGAATTTTAGAATTTATAAGAAAATAGCTTAGTGTATACAGTTGAATCAACCATTTTATAAGTTCATAAAAAATAGATAATGAGAGGTATATGTAATATTTTATTTTGTGTATTTCTAATATTTTATTTTGTGTTAATTATCAGGGTAGATTTTGGCTTAATAAAATGAATGCAATAAAAATATAAAAATATAGATGTCAATTGATAGTGTATTAAAATAGTATTTCAAAATTGTCGGAAAGCCTAGTTAAGATTAGGTTAAGTATATATGGGGAAGGCACTTTAATTTGATGTATTATTAAATGGGATGTAATGTTTATTTGTGTTACTCGAGGAATATGTTATTTGTGAAATACTAAAAGTAAAAAACAATTACTAAATAGTTATAAAAAATGTTATTACACTAATATAAATATTACTTAGGGATCATACAAAACAACTCTGTTTAATTGCTGTCTGTCTGAGCGGGTTATCGTGGAGAATTCCTCCGGTACAAAGTGGTAAAGTATTTGAATTGGTGTAGGAGCTGATTATTTTGTGTTTGTAGCCTGACGCTCGAACGGCTGCTACATGCTGGCATATAAAGACGGTTTTGGTCAGTCATACTGCTATTTGAAAACGATGAACTCCAATGCCCTGGCTTGTTAGCGGTTTTACAGTTAAGGTACTGGTCTCTTTGGTTAAGAAAACGTCAATTCCGTGAGTTGGGCCTATCTTTTTTTTTTGATTCGGCGCAGGAATGGGTTTCCTCTCATCATGGGTAAGAATATCCAATAGTAGCCTGCAATCCAGAATTGTGGATGTGTCATTTACATTTTATTTACAATCATTTACAGTTCATTTGTATTGTTTTACATTTCCTTTAATTTATCCGTCTCTTTTCGGCTCATCTTTGCATAAACAATTTTAAAGCTAAACAGCCATGAAAAATTTAATTCTTATCGCTTCATTTTTAGTTCTTGGCTTTAGCCAGCTAAACGCGCAAACTACCACTCCTGTTGTTGCAGCCGAATCAGTTGCTGTCGTTAACCCTAATGCTCCAAAGGCGAAATGGGACAAAACCACCAGCGATTTTGGCGAAATCGAACAAGGCACCCCTAAGGAAGCGCAGTTTAAACTTACCAACGAAGGCAAAGAACCACTGTTGATTCAAACTGCCAAAGCAGGTTGTGGCTGCACTAACCTGAAATACTCACAGGAGCCTGTACTTCCCGGAAAGTCAACCATCATTGCCGCAACATACAACGCTGCCGCTGCCGGTGCATTTACCAAAAGTATTACCGTCACCACCAATGCTGATGCTACCCCTGCAATGCTCTATATTAAAGGCACTGTTGTTGTTAAAAAACTGTAGTTCCTTTGAAATATTCGGGTCTCTACAGATATGATGAATATAAAAAACGGCGGGACAAAGTTCCCGCCGT
>JBMOEQ010000349.1:0-2845 GCA_049314655.1 Ferruginibacter sp.
AGATAATCATAATCTTTCATTAGAAAAACGAATCCATTGTTTTGTTTGAGATAGGCATACAATTCACCTTTCCCTTTTCTAACGCCTTCAACGCCTCCAAATCCTTCTAAATGAGCTTTACCGCAATTGGTAATGATGCCATGCGTTGGCAAAGTGTATAAACAATAGCTTTCTATCTCTTTTTGATGATTGGCACCCATTTCAATAACAGCCATTTCAGCATCTTTTGGAATACTTAAAATAGTTAAAGGAATGCCGATATGGTTGTTGAGGTTGCCAACTGTAGTGCTGGTTTTAAAGGTGGTAGACAACACTTCGTGAATCAATTCTTTGGTAGTTGTTTTTCCATTGCTTCCGGTAATTGCTAGGAAGGGAATTGTAAACTGTTTACGATGGTATAAAGCCAATGCCTGTAAGGTTTCCAAACTATCGTTAACCAAAATTATTTGAGGATGATTGTTAAATAAGGGTTCATCAACAATTGCATATGCTGCTCCTGCTTCAATTGCTTTTAATGCAAAGGTATTGCCATTGAAATTGGGTCCTTTTAAAGCGATGTAAATATCTCCCGATTGAATTTTTCTGGTATCGGTTTTTACGGAAGGGAACTGACAATAGATATTATATAGTGCTTCAATATTCATGCTTCAAAATTAATAAAGATGGGGCACACAAATATTTCTTTTCATAGAAATATGCGCAATAAAAAACCTTCGCTTTTTGAGCGAAGGTTTTTTAAAAAATGTATTGAAAATTATTTTTTCTTTTTACTGTTTTGACGGCGTTTTCCAAAGATGTTACCTTCTTTAAAGCCTTTACCTTCAGGAGCGCCCATATACGTTTGTGCGCAACGGAAACCCACAGTGCTTGAAGATTGATCCTCATCTAAGAATCTTCTTGCTCCAGGAGATAACCAATATGGTCTATCGTTCCAGCTACCACCTTTAAACACTCTTGCACGATCGCTAATTAAAGTTGTTACACCATATTCGTAATAAGCACCGCTAATAGAATCACCATCCAAATGACTTAATGCATTATTATGTTGATAGTTTCTGCGATTTTTTACATCATCATCGCTGATATCTGTTTTCTTCAAGCGACCTAAAGAATCTCTTTCAAATGTGCCGTTGTTCTTATAGTACTTTTGAAATTTGTTACCTCTAAAGAAGTTGAAATCTTCTGCATCAGAAGGTGTTAAAGGACGGTATACATCCAAAACCCATTCTGCTACGTTACCACTCATATTAAATAAACCAAATGAATTGGGGTAAAAAGATTGAATATTTCCTGGAATTGCAGAACGGTCATTCAAACCACCGGCAACACCCATGTTATCACCACTACCTCTTTTAAAGTTGGCCAAGAATTTACCTTGCCAGTTTCCACGACGATTATCGCGTAAACCATTTGGATTTTTGCTCCAAGAGTAAATTTGTTGATTAGCGATTAATTCTTCACCAGATTTGCTTTCTTTTTTACGAGGTTTAGGGTTTTGATCAATTAAACCATAAGCAGCATATTCCCATTCGGCTTCGGTGGGTAAACGATAACCCATATTAAGAATACCGTCTTCCATTTTAACAATAGCTCTTGGTTTGCCACTTACATCTTTTAAATCAGATTTTTTAGGCTTAGTTCTGCCTTGAATCATTTCAGGATTCATTAAATAAGTTTCCGTATTGAAAGTACCATCAGCACCACCACCTTTCATTTCTTTCTTAGCAAAATCTTTCTTTAAATAACCTTTTTGCATCAAATTCAGTTCGTTCACTCTATCTGTACGCCAAGCGCAGAAATCATGTGCTTGTAACCAAGACACACCTACAACAGGGTAGTAATTATAAGCCGGATACCGGAAATAATATTCTACCAATGGTTCGTTATAGGCTAATTCTTCTCTCCAGCATAAGGTATCTGGTAAAGCTCTAGCTAATATTGCAGTATCTCCGCTAAAAGTATTTTCTAACCAATAAATATATTCACGGTAGTGTACGTTAGCAACTTCGGTTTCATCAATAAAGAAAGAAGGAACAGTAACTCTACGTGGTACATTATTCCAATCGCCCATTACATCTTCCTCTTTTGCACCCATAACAAAGGTACCACCTTGAACAAAAACCAATCCAGGACCGGCTTTAGGGTACTTCATTTTAGAAACATGGTAATTGCCCATATTCTTATCATCGTAGTTCCATCCGGTAACTGAAGATTTACTTTTCTTCTTACCAAATAGACCACCATTTTTACAGGATCCTAAAGAAATGACTGCAACAGCCAGGATTAATACATTTTTCACCGAAATTATTTTTTGCATGTGCATTCGTTTTGCAAGTTGTTTAACGAAAGGTTTTCTTGATTATTGTGTAAGGGGTTACAACGATGCGAATATACTTACTTTCACTGAATATGCTTTTTTTGGACTTGAAAATTTAACAATCATCACAAATTCAATCGTTTTCAAGCATGAAATGGGACTTCATTAATTAAATACATAAATTTTTTTTTATTTTTTTTAAATGATATTTATGTTAATAAATCCATTAAAAGTTATGTTAAAAACAATAAAGAGCATAGTAAAACGTTTAGATATGAATAAAATCAATATTTCAAGGAATAAAAAATAGTTAATCGTAACACTTGTAGTTTTCGAAAATTCTACTATTTTCGCAGCTGCTCAACGAGATATTTGTTTTTTTTTAACAAGAAGCTGTATCTTAGTTGTTCGTTTTACTAAAACTACTATTTTTACAACCTATTACGAACTCTAAAAAAAAGTAAGCTTATTGAGAATAAGTCTACCTAACCAAGACAACAAAACGAATGAAAAAAGTAACGCTCCAAC